>DNXT01000361.1 GCA_003505795.1 Lysobacteraceae bacterium
CGGGCATTCCCCGCGGCCCGTTTCGCATCGGGGACGCACCGGCCGCGGTCGGCCGCCGGCATTGCCGGCACAATGGAGTCCCTGCCCCGGCCGGCCACGATCCAGGAATTCGCGATGTCCCATCCCGTCCTGCTCAACAACGTCGACCACCACGACCTGCGCGTGGTCATCGCGCGCGGCGCCCGCTACGGCGACGACGCGATGCTGGCGCCGACCTTCCCGCGCGAGTTCCGTGACCTGCAGGCCTACTACCCGATCGTGTTCCGGCAGACCCGGGACGGTTTCCTACCGGTGGCGCTACTGGGCCTGCGCGAGGGTGAGAACCTGTTCCTCGAGGAAGGCGCCGACGGCGCGTGCTGGGACGCGCACTACGTGCCGCTGGCGATCGAGCGGCTGCCGTTCCTGATCGGCGCGGCCGACGGCGAGCCAATGCTGCACATCGATCTGGACCACCCGCGTGTCACCCGCGGCGGCGATGCTCCGGGCCAGCCGCTGTTCCTTGAGCACGGCGGCAGCACGCCGTTCCTGCAGCGCATGGCTTCGCTGATGCGCACGCTGCACGACGGCCTGCAGGAAAACGCCGCCTTCGGCGCGGCGCTGGCGCGGCTGGACCTGCTCGAACCCTTCGTGCTCAACGCGCAGACCGGCAACGGCGCGCAGTGCCGCCTGAGCGGCTTCCACACCCTGGCCGAGGAACGCCTGCGTGCGCTCGACGGGCAGGCCCTGCACGCCCTGGCGCGCGCGGACTACCTGGAGCCGATCTACATGGCGCTGGCCTCGCTGTCGCATCTGCGCGACCTGATCGGACGGATGGAGCGGCGTCATGCTTTCGACCGCTGAGCCCATCGAAGAACGCGCCGACATCGATCCGACCGCGCTGCCGGAGGAACTGCTGCGCCCGACCCGGCCCTACGTGCTGCGCGGCCTGGCCGCGCACTGGCCGATGGCCCGGGCTGGCGCGGCCTCCGGGCGCGAGGCGATCGCCTACCTCAGGAGCTTCGCCCGTGGGACCCCGCCGGTGAACGCGATGATGGCGCCGCAGGACGCCGGCGGGCGCATCGCCTACGTCGACGACGCCTTGCTCGGCTTCGGATTCCGCCAGGAGCAGGCTCCGCTGCCGGCAGTGCTGGACGCACTGGCGCGCAACCTCGATACGCCGGACACGCCGACCCTTTACGTCGGCTCGGTGTCGATCGATACCTGGCTGCCCGGCTTCCGCGAGCGCAACGACCTCGGCTTCGGCGCATTGCAGCCGCTGGCCAGCATCTGGATCGGCAACCGCAGCCGCATACCCGCGCACCAGGACCTGCCGGACAACATCGCCTGCGTGGTCGCCGGTCGTCGCCGGGTGACGCTGTTCCCGCCCGACCAGTTGCGCAACCTCTACATCGGCCCGCTCGACCGCACTCCGGCCGGGCAGGCAATCAGCCTGGTCGACTTCGCCTCGCCGGACCTGGAGCGCTACCCGCGCTTCGCCGAGGCCATGCGCCATGCGCACAGCGCGGTGCTGGAGCCCGGCGACGCGGTGCTGATCCCGAGCATGTGGTGGCACCACATGGAGGGGCTGGAGAGCTTCAACGTGCTGGTCAACTACTGGTGGCGGCAGTCGCCGGCATGGATGGACACGCCGATGAACGCGCTGCTGATGGCGCTGCTGAGCGTACGCGACCTGCCGCCGGAGCAGCGCGAAACCTGGCGCGAGATCTTCCGCCACTACGTATTCGACGCCGACGCGGACACGGCCGCGCACATCCCGGAGGCCGCGCGCGGTGTACTCGCGCCGCTGGATGCCGATCGCGCGCGCGGGCTGCGCGCCTACCTGCTGCAACGGCTCAACCGTTGAACGCAAAAGACGAGGTGTAAAGGGGACATGCACGAGGATTTCGAGACCACCAGTATCGCAACGGCACCGATCCGGCGCGTGGTGATCGCCGGCGGCGGCACCGCCGGCTGGATGGCCGCCGCCGCGCTCTCCAAGGTGCTGGGCAAGACCCTGGAGATCACCCTGGTCGAGTCGGAGGAGATCGGCACGGTGGGCGTGGGCGAGGCCACGATTCCGTCGCTGGCCACCTTCCACCGGCTGCTGGAGATCGACGAGCGCGAGTTCCTGTCGGCCACCCAGGGCACGATCAAGCTCGGCATCTCGTTCGAGAACTGGCGTACCGCGCAGCACCGCTACATCCATTCGTTCGGCACCACCGGCAAGGACCACTGGACCGCCGGCTTCCAGCATTTCTGGCTGAAGGGCCGCGAGCGCGGCCTGGCCGGCAGCTACGACGACTACTGCATCGAACTGCAGGCGGCGCTGCAGGATCGCTTCGCGCACCTGCCGAACCACCGCATGAACTACGCCTACCACCTCGATGCCAGCTACTACGCGCGCTTCCTGCGCCAGCTGGCCGAGCGCCACGGCTGCCGCCGCGTCGAGGGCAAGATCGTCGAGGTGACGACCGACCCGGCGTCCGGCTTCATTGGCGCGCTGCGGCTGGAGCGCGGCGAGGTGATCGAGGGCGACCTGTTCGTCGACTGCACCGGCTTCCGCGCGCTGCTGATCGGCCAGACCCTGGGCGTGGGCTTCGAGGACTGGTCGCACTGGCTGCTCAACGACCGCGCCATCGCCACCCAGACCACCGCGGTGCGCGACGCGGTACCCTACACCCGCGCGATCGCCGAGCCGTGGGGCTGGCAGTGGCGCATCCCGCTGCAGCACCGGGTCGGCAACGGCGTGGTGTATTCCAGCAAGTACGTCGCCGACGACGAGGCCAAGCAGCGCTTCCTGGCCAGCGTCGAGGGCGAGGTGATCAAGGATCCGTGGCCGGTGCGTTTCCGTCCCGGCCGGCGCGAGCAGTGCTGGGCGAAGAACTGCGTGGCGCTGGGCCTGGCCGGCAGCTTCATCGAGCCGCTGGAATCGACCACGATCCACCTGATCCAGCGGGGCATCACCCGCCTGATGCAGAGCTTCCCGGCGGTGATCAGCCAGGTCGGCATCGACGAGTACAACCGCCAGCTCAACGATGAGCTGCAGCACGTGCGCGACTTCGTGGTGTTGCACTACCACGCCACCGAACGCCGCGACTCGCCGTACTGGGAATACGTCGCCAACATGCCGCTGCCGGCGACGCTGCAGCATCGCATCGACCTGTTCCGCGAAACCGGCACCGTGTTCCACGTACCCAACGAGCTGTTCGCGGAGAACTCCTGGATCCAGGTGATGATGGGCCAAGGCATCGTGCCGCAGCAGCGCCACCGCACCCCGGACCTGATGGGCGACGCCGAGCTGTCGCATTTCCTCGGCAGCATCAAGGCCACGGTCGACCGCTCGGTGGAACAGCTGCCCTCGCACATGGACTACCTGCGCCGGTACAGTCCGGCGACGCCGCCGGCACGGCCCGCCGCGCCGGTGGCCGGCTGATCCCCCACCCCGCCCGAGCGAGGAACCGGCATGAACCCGACCCTGTTGCTGCTGGTCCAGCTCGTCGTCATCCTGGCCGCCGCCCGCCTGTGCGGCAAGCTGCTGCAGCACTTCGGCCAGCCGCCGGTGATCGGCGAGATGGCCGCCGGGCTGTTGCTCGGGCCGGTGGTGTTGGGCGCCTGGCAGCCGGCGCTGCATGCCGGCCTGTTCGCCAGGGACAGCCTGCCGGCGCTGTCGGGGCTGTCGACGCTGGGCGTGGTGTTGTTCATGTTCATCGTCGGGGTCGAGCTGCGCGCACCCGAGGGCACCCGCGCGCAGGTGCGCTCGGCGTTCGCGGTCGGCCTGCTCGGGATCGTGCTGCCGATGGCGCTGGGCGTGGCGATCGCGCCGTGGCTGTATCCGCGCTTCGCGCCGCAAGGCCTGGCGTTCTGGCCGTTCGCGCTGTTCATCTCGGCGGCGATGTCGGTGACCGCGTTCCCGGTGCTGGCGCGCATCCTCAAGGACCGCGGCATGAGCCGCACCACCGCCGGGCGGCTGGCGCTGAGCGCGGCGGTCATCGACGACGCGGTGGTGTGGATGTTCCTGGCGCTGGTCCTGACCCTGACCGGGCGCAGCGCGCACGGCGGGGTCGGCTTCACCGCGGCCGGCGCGGTGGTCACCGTCGCGGCGGTGTTCGTGCTGCTCAAGCCGCTGTACGCGCGCCTGCTGCGGCCGCGCATGGACGCCGGCGAACTGCCGGCGCAGTCGCTGCTGTGGGTGCTGGTCGGCCTGCTCGGATGCGCGGCGGTCACCGAATGGATCGGCCTGCATGCGATCTTCGGCGCGTTCCTGTTCGGTACCTGCCTGCCGCGCGAGGACCGCCTGCTGCGCCATCTGGCCGAGCGCATCGAGCCGGTCGCGATCACCCTGCTGATGCCGATCCTGTTCGCGGTCGCCGGCCAGGCGACCACCGCCAGCGCGTTCGCCGGCGCCGGTTTCGGCGCGCTGGCGCTGATCGTGGCGGTGGCGATCCTGGGCAAGGTGCTCGGCTGCACCGTCGGCGCGCACCTGAGCGGCTACGGCTGGCGCGACAGCCTGGCGGTGGGTTCGCTGATGAACGCCCGCGGCCTGATGGAGCTGGTGGTGATCAAGATCGGCCTGGACAGCGGCGTGATCGGCCCGGACCTGTTCACCCTGCTGTTCGCGATGACCCTGATCACCACCGTGATGGCCTCGCCGATGCTGAGCCTGTGCTACCGCGGCCGCGGGCAGACGGGCACGGACGCCGCCGCGCTTGGCAGCCCGCGGGCGCGCCGTTAACCTGCGCGCCCCTCCCATACGTACGGTCCGATGTCCCACAGCCCCCACAAGCTCTCGCCGATCGCCGCCCTGATCTTCGCCTCGCGCTGGCTGCAGCTGCCGCTGTACCTCGGCCTGATCCTGGCGCAGTGCGTCTACGTGTTCCTGTTCGGCAAGGAGCTGTGGCACCTGATCCACGAGGCGCCGAGCCTGGGCGAGCAGCAGATCATGCTGATCGTGCTCGGCCTGATCGACGTGGTGATGATCTCCAACCTGCTGGTGATGGTGATCGTCGGCGGCTACGAGACCTTCGTCTCGCGGCTGCGCCTGGAAGGCCACCCGGACCAGCCGGAGTGGCTGAGCCACGTCAACGCCTCGGTGCTGAAGGTCAAGCTGGCGATGGCGATCATCGGCATCTCCTCGATCCACCTGCTCAAGACCTTCATCGCCGCCGGCTCGCTCGGCGGCATGCCGCTGTGCGCCCCGGACAAGATGAGCCTGGCCGCCTCGCAGATCGGCGAGGCCAGCTGCTCGGCGCTGACCGCCGACGGCGTGCTGTGGCAGACCATCATCCACTGCGTCTTCATCCTGTCGGCGATCGGCATCGCCTGGACCGACCGGCTGATGGCCGCGCCGGCCGGCGGCCATGGGCGCGACGCGGCGCATTGAGTCGCAGCGTGAGTGAGATCACAGAAATTCGGGTTCCGGCGCCACCGGTTTTCGCCCAGACCGGGCCGGCAGTGCTAGATTGCGGCTTCTGCCGCCTGCTCCGGGAAAAGCCGGCGGCCTCAGCCGAAATCGTTCATCCGCAATCGGGGTCAAGGGGGAAGCATGTTGGATCTGAAACACGGCCGTAAGGCGCGCCTGATCGTGCCGATGGCGCTGCTGGTGGGCCTGGCGGCCTGCTCCAAGCAGGAAGACAAGCCCGCCGCGACGCCGGCGGCCACCACGCCGGACGCAGCGGCGCCG
>DNXT01000217.1 GCA_003505795.1 Lysobacteraceae bacterium
GGGTTTTACCCGCCGTCTCCGCCGCTGCGGAAGGGAACCCGGTAAGAGCAAAGCAACGGCAAAATCACCAGCAACAGCAACAGCAACAGCGGTCGCCTTGCGGGATTTACGGATTCAGGTCGCCGCCCTTGTAGGTCAACCCCGCCACCGCTCCAGCCCGCGCCTGATCCTCGCCACCGCTGCCTCCAGCCGCGGCAGTGCCTGCGTGTAGGCGATGCGTACGTGCTGCTGCGCGCGGTGATGGCCGAAATCCACGCCGGGAGTGAAGGCGACGTGCTCGGTTTCCAGGAAGTGCGCGCAGAACGCCTGCGCGTCGTCGGTGAAGGCGCTGACGTCGGCGTACAGGTAGAACGCGCCCTGCGGTTCGCGCTCGATGCGGAAGCCCAGTTCGCGCAGCGCCGGCAGCAGGTAGTCGCGGCGCTGGCGGAATTCGGCGCGGCGCGCCTCCAGGATCGCGATCGTCTCCGGTTCGAAGCAGGCCAGCGCCGCATGCTGGGCAATGCTCGACGCGCTGATGTACAGGTTCTGCGCCAGCTTCTCCAGCTCCGGCACCGCCGACGGCGGCGCCACCAGCCAGCCCAGCCGCCAGCCGGTCATGCCGAAGTACTTGGAGAAGCTGTTCAGCACGAAGGCTTCGTCGTCCACTTCCAGCACGCTGGGCGCGTCCATGCCGTAGCTGAGCCCGTGGTAGATCTCGTCCACCACGAAATGGCCGCCGCGCGCCTTCAGCGACTGCGACAGCGCGGCCAGCTGCGCGCGCGTGAGCACGCTGCCGGTGGGATTGGCCGGCGAGGCCGCCAGCGCACCGACGCTGGCCGCGTTCCAGTGCCGCTCCACCAGCGCCGGCGTCAGCTGGTAGTCGCTGTCCGGTCCCACCGGCACCAGCTGCGCGCCGCCCTCGACCAGGCGCAGGAAATGCCGGTTGCAGGGATAGCCGGGGTCGGCCAGCAGCCAGTGCCTGCCGGGATCCACCAGCAGGCTGCTGGCCAGCAGCAGCGCGCCGGAGCCGCCCGGCGTGACCAGGATGCGTTCCGGGTCCAGCGACAGTCCATAGCGCTGCGCGTAGAAGCCGGCGATGGCCTCGCGCAGCGCCGGCAGGCCGCGCGCGGCGGTGTAGCGGGTGTGGCCGGCGCCGAGCGCGGCCTGGCCCGCCGCCACGATCGGCGCGGCAGTGGTGGAGTCGGGCTCGCCGATCTCCAGGTGGATCACGTCGTGGCCGGCCTGCTCCAGCGCGTTGGCGCGGGCCAGCAGCGACATCACGTGGAACGGGGCTATCTCGCGGCTGCGGGCACTGTAGCCGGCGGGCGGATCGTCTGGTCTGTGCATGCGCGCATGATAGGCGAGGCCGGCCGGCGCCACTTGTGGCGGGATGGCATCGGCGGCCAGACTGGCCGGCCAAGGAAGCCATTGCGTTATGCCCAAGGAACCCAATCTCATGAAACCCGTCCTTTCCCTCGCGATCGCCAGTCTGATGACACTTTCCGCCAGTTCCGCCGCCGCTGCCGCCACCCCGCCCGACGCGCAGAAGCGTCCGCACGCGGTCAAGGCCCCGTTCGGCGCCATCCGCAACGACGACTACTACTGGCTGCGCGACGACAAGCGCGAGGACACGGCGGTGCTGGCCTACCTCGAGGCCGAGAATGCCTACACCGACGCGGTGATGGCGCCGCTGAAGCCGCTGCAGGAGCGCCTGTACGAGGAGATCGTCGGCCGCATCAAGCAGGACGACGCCAGCGTGCCGTACCGCGAGCGCGGCTGGTGGTACTACACCCGCTTCGAGACCGGCAAGGACTACCCCATCCATGCGCGCCGCCAGGGCAGCATGGACGCGCCCGAGCAGATCCTGCTGGACGTCAACGCGATGGCCGAGGGCAAGGGCTATTTCAGCGTCGGCGACGCCGAGGTCAGCCAGGACAACCGGATCCTGGCGTGGGCCGACGACGATGTCGGTCGCCGCCAGTACAGCATCCGCTTCAAGAACCTGGAGACCGGGCAGGTCTATCCGGACGTCATCACCGGGGTCTCGCCGAACCTGGTCTGGGCCGACGACAACAAGACCCTGTTCTACGTCGAGAACGATCCGGAGACCCTGCTGACCGTGCGGGTGAAGAAGCACGTGCTCGGCACCCCGGTGAAGGACGACGCGCTGGTGTACGAGGAGCACGACGACAGCTTCTACATGGGCATCGGCCGCACCCGCGACGACAAGTACATCACCATCGGCGTGGACAGCACGGTGTCTTCCGAGCTGCGCTATGCCGCCGCCGCCGACCCGAGGGAGTTCGCGGTGCTGGCGCCGCGCGAGCGCGACGTCGAGTACGACGCCGACCATTTCGAGGGGCGCTGGGTGATCCGCACCAACGCCGGCGGCGCCAGGAACTTCAAGCTGGTCACCGCGCCCAGCGACGCCGGCAGCCGCGAGCAGTGGACCGACTGGGTGGCGCACGACGAGGCGGTGTACATCGAGGGCTTCGAGCTGTTCGACGGCTTCACCGCGATCGAGGAGCGCTCGCAGGGCCTGGAGCGCGTGCGCCTGCTCAAGCGCGGCGGCGGGCAGGAGTACGTCAAGGCCGACGAACCGGCGTACTCGATGGGCCTGTCGGTCAATTCCGAGCCGGACACGCCGTGGCTGCGCTACAGCTACACCTCGCTGACCACGCCGGCCACCACCTACGAGCTCAACACGCTCACCGGCGAGCGCCGGCTGCTCAAGCAGCAGCCGGTGATCGGCTACGACGCGTCCAGGTACGTGACCGAGCGGGTGTGGGTCAGCGCCCGCGACGGGGTCAAGGTGCCGGTGTCGCTGGTCTACCGGAAGGGCTTCAAGAAGGACGGCAGCGCGGCGCTGTACCAGTACGCCTACGGCAGCTACGGCATGTCGATGGACCCGGGCTTCAACCTGCCGGTGGTGAGCCTGCTCGACCGCGGCGTGGTCTATGCGATCGCGCACATCCGCGGCGGCCAGGAGATGGGCCGGCAGTGGTACGACGACGGCAAGCTGCTGAACAAGAAGAACACCTTCAACGACTTCATCGACGTCACCGAGGCGCTGGTGCGGCAGGGCTACGCCGCCCGCGACCGCGTCGCCGCGTCTGGCGGCAGCGCCGGCGGGTTGCTGATGGGCGCGGTGGCGAACATGGCGCCGCAGGACTACCGGGTGATGGTGGCGCAGGTGCCGTTCGTCGACGTGGTGACCACGATGCTGGATCCGACGATTCCGCTCACCACCAACGAATACGACGAATGGGGCAACCCCGAGCAGCAGAACTACTACGACTACATGCTGTCGTACTCGCCGTACGACAACGTGACCCGCCAGGCCTATCCGGCGCTGTTCGTCGGCACCGGCCTGTGGGATTCGCAGGTCCAGTACTGGGAGCCGGCCAAGTGGGTCGCCAGGCTGCGCGACGACAACACCGGCACGCACCCGATCGTGTTCCGCACCAACATGGAAGCCGGCCACGGCGGCAAGAGCGGGCGCTTCCGCCGCTACCGCGAACTGGCCGAGTCGTATGCGTTCGTGCTGGACCAGCTGGGCGTGAAGTAGGCGATGCTTCCCGCGGGAGGGTTTCAAACCCTCCCGCAGATGCGAGTCGGCGGGTCTCTGTGGGAGGGACTTAGGTCCCGACGTCGGGACTGAAGCCCCTCCCACAAGCTACGGCGCTGATGCGGACAGAGGCTTTTTCTTCCTATCATGCGGCCATGACGCGACCGACACGCTTCCGCTGGGCCTGGTGGCTGCTGGCCTACGCGAGCCTGGCGACCGGGATCGTGGGCATCTTCGTTCCCGGGCTGCCGACCACGGTGTTCGTGCTGATCTCGGCCTGGGCGGCGTCGCGCGGCTCGGAGCGGCTGCATCGCTGGCTGCTCGCGCATCCGCGCTTCGGGCCGGCGATCGTCCAATGGCAGGCCTACGGCGCGGTCAGCCGCAAGGGCAAGTGGATGGCGACGCTGACCATGCTGGCCTGCGCGGCGATCATGCTGTGGTGCGTGCCGCTGCCGTGGGTGAAGTATCTGTCGATCGGCAGCATGGCGGCGGTCGCGATCTGGCTGTGGCTGCGCCCCGAACCGCCGCCCAGGCCGCCACCGGGCGCCTGAGCGGGACGCGGTATTCATGGCCTTCTGGCTATACTCGGGGGCATGAACATGAAGTCCCGCTCCCCATTCCGTATCGCGCTGGTCGGTGCGACGTTCCTGCTGCTGGCCGCCTGCGGCAACAAGGGCCCGCTGGTGATGCCGCAGAAGCCGGTGCCGGTCGAGGCACAGCCGGTCGCCGACCCGCAGCAGGCGCCGGCGCCGCAGAACGAGCCGGCCGACGAGGCGCAGCCGGTCGACGGCACCCAGAATCCGCTCGACGACGGGCGATGAGCGTTCCCGCGACGAGCCTGCGCCTGCGCTTCACCAAGATGCATGGCGCGGGCAACGATTTCGTGGTGCTGGACCTGCGCGACGGCACGCCGCCGCCGGATGCCGCCCTCGCCGCGCGCCTGGCCGACCGGCACTTCGGCATCGGCTGCGACCAGATCCTGACCATCGAGGCGCCGCGCAGCGAAGGCGCGGTGGCGTCCTACCGCATCTGGAACTCGGACGGTTCCGCCTCGGAGCAATGCGGCAACGGCGCGCGTTGCGTCGCGGCCTGGCTGGTGCGCGATGGCGCGGCGCAGGGCGACGCGTTCGTGATCGACAGCCCGGTGACCGCGCACCGGGTCGAACGCCTGGCCGGCGGCGAGTACGCGGTGGCGATGGGCGTGCCGGCGTTCGAGCCGGCGCAGGTGCCGCTGGCCGGTTTCGCCCATGCCCGCGACGAGTACCTGCTGCCGCTGCAGGGCGAAAGCGTGCGCTTCGGCGCGGTGTCGATGGGCAATCCGCATGCGGTGCTGGAGGTCGGCCTGGTCGATGCCGCCCCGGTCGAGCGGCTGGGGCCGCTGCTGCAGCAGAACGCCTCGTTCCCGGAGTCGGTGAACGTGGGTTTCGCGCAGGTGGCCGATCACGACCACGTGCGCCTGCGCGTCTACGGGCGCGGCGCCCGCGATTCCCTGGCCTGCGGCAGCGGGG
>DNXT01000218.1 GCA_003505795.1 Lysobacteraceae bacterium
CGCGGCCGGCGGCGTCGGCCCCGCGCAGGCAGCTGGCCAGCGAGCGCCCGTTGTCGCTCAGCAGCAGCGCCGCCGGCCCGGTGCCGATCACCTTCGGCACGTTCACCGCCTGCGAATGGAGTTCGGCGATGCGCCGTGCCTCGACGTCGCGCGCGGCATCGCCGCCCCGGTGCGGCGGCGGCCGCAGGGCATCGAGATGGAAACAGCGGGACACCACGTTGAGCAGGCCCAGCGCCAGCGCACGACTACCGGCGCCGTACTGCTTCAGCCAGGCGCGCTGCCCATCGATGACTATGGGTTCGGCCATGATCGCGTCTCTTGCGAAGGGGACGGCGGCGCCCGACGAAGCCGCCGAAGGACGCGGCACGCGTCCACCGCCCTCAATAGCGCAGCAGCGCCGAACCCCAGGTGAAGCCGCCGCCGAACGCTTCCAGCAGCAGCAACTGGCCGCGCTGCACGCGGCCGGAGCGCACCGCCTCGTCCAGCGCCAGCGGCACCGAGGCCGAGGACGTGTTGCCGTGCTTGTCCACGGTCACCACCACCTGCTCCATCGACATTTCCAGGCGCCTGGCGGTCGCCTCGATGATGCGCAGATTGGCCTGGTGCGGGATCAGCCAGTCCAGGTCGCTCTTGGCCAGGCCATTGGATTCGAGGGTCTCGTCGACCACCGAGTCCAGCGCCTTGACCGCGTACTTGAACACGTCGTTGCCCTTCATCAACAGGGCGCCGCCGCCGTTCTTGCCTTCGCCGAAGCCGACCGAGACGCCGACCGGGTCCCACAGCAGCTCCTTCTTGCTGCCGTCGGCATGCAGGTGGGTGCTGAGGATGCCGGTTTCCGTGTCGGCCTTGAGCACGACGGCGCCGGCGCCGTCGCCGAACAGCACGCAGGTGGTGCGGTCGTTCCAGTCGACGATGCGGGTCAGGGTCTCGGCGCCCAGCACCAGCACGGTCCTGACGTCGCCGGAGCGGATGAACTTGTCGGCCACGCTCAACGCGTAGACGAAGCCGGAGCAGGCGGCGTTGACGTCCATCGCACCGCAGCCGAGCGCGCCCAGACGCGCCTGCAGCAGGCAGGCGGTGGACGGGAAGATGAGGTCCGGGGTGGTGGTCCCGACCACGATCAGGTCGAGGTCCTCGGCCACCACGCCCGCCGCCTCCATCGCGCGCGTCGCGGCGAAGTACGCCAGGTCGCTGGTGGTCTGGTCGTCGGCGGCGATGTGCCGCTCGCGGATGCCGGTGCGCGTACGGATCCATTCGTCGCTGGTGTCGACCATCTTGGCGAGATCGTCGTTGGTCAACACTTTCTCGGGCAAATAGCTACCCGTGCCCGCGATTCTGGAATAGATCCGCTTGCTCATGTCATTCCCTGTTGCAGGAGCCGCGCGCGAGCGGCGGCCCCGAAAGAATCGAACGCCGCCTGCCACTCACCCGAGCGGCAGGCGCCACGCATCAATCTTCCTCGACCACCGAGGTCTTGGTGGCGATGACCTTCTTGCCGCGGTAGTAGCCGTCGGCGGTCACGTGGTGACGCAGGTGGACCTCGCCGCTGGTCGGGTCGGTCGACAGCTGCTTGGCGCTGAGGGCGTCGTGCGAACGGCGCTGGCCGCGGCGGGACGGGGTGACACGGGATTTCTGCACAGCCATGGGATTGCTCCAAACTCGGTTCGATTGCTTCGTCGTCTCGTCGCACAGGACGCAGGACGCCCGGCACCGACTTTCTCTTCAACCCGCCCGTACCGCGGCGGTCATTGCTTCTTCAGCGCCGCCAGCGCCGCGAACGGACTGGCCTTGCTCAGCTCCTGCTCGGTCGCGGGCCAGTCGGACTCGACCATCTCGCTCCCCGGCGCCACCGGCACGACCGGCACCGCCAACACCAATTCGTCCTCGACCAGATCCGCCGCGCGCAGCATGCCATCCTCGGGCACCAGCAACGCCTCGTAATCCGGCGGCAACGCGGCCTCCTCGGCCTCGTTGCGGATCAGCCCCAGCCGCTGGACCAGGTTCACCGGCAACAGGAAGCGTTGCAGGCTGCGCTGGCACTCCATCGGCAGCTGTGCGTCGATGCGCAGTTCGACATAGGCGACCTGCAGCACGTCGTCGCGGCCGAATTCCAGCGAATAGCTGCATTCGCCGTCGGTATCGAGCAGGCTGCCACGCAGCCGGTCCATGCTTGCCAACGGGATACGGCCGTCGAAGCGCCTGCGCGCGGCGACCATCCGCCAGGCATCCAGCAATTCGGGCACGTTCGCGGACATAAGCCGCAGAATGTTAAGGACCCGGAAGGCGGCTGTCAAACCCCGCCGCCGGGGCTTGCCGACGTTCCTGGCCGCGATTCAGACTACCCGCCTACCTGTTCAGGATCCAATGATGCCACGCCTGATCCTGGCCTCCACCTCTCGCTACCGGCAACAGATGCTGCAGCGCCTGCGGCTGGCGTTCGACACCGAACGCCCCGGGGTGGAGGAAACCGCCCTCGCCGGCGAGGCCCCCGCATCCCTGGCGCAGCGCCTGGCCGAGGTCTACGGCAGCGGCGGCGGCCGGACCGGCGACTCGCAGGCATCGCTGATGCCCGGCCTGCAGTCGCACACGCTCGACGGCGGCGGGCTGGACGGCGACCTGTCGTCCGGCGGCCTGCAGAACGATCGCGGCGCTTCCGGCGACGGGTTTTCCTCCGGCAACGGCTTGTCGCTGGGCGGCGACAGCGGCAGTGGCGGCCTGGGCGGCGGTTCGCTGCAGCTGGGGCCGCGCAGCGGCGGCAACGCGTCGGTGACGCTGGACGTGGACGGCGACCGCGTCGGCGTGTCGGCGGTGGACGAGACCAACACCCTGCTGGTGCGCTCCAGCGGGCAGGCCTGGCGCTCGATCCGCGAGGTGATCGAGCGCCTGGACGTGATGCCGCTGCAGGTGCACATCGAGGCGCAGGTGGTGGAGGTCACCCTCACCGGCGACCTCAGCTACGGCGTGAGCTGGTTCCTGCGCAACGTCGACGGTTCCGTGCCGGACCTGCCCGACAACCTCGGCATCGGCGGGCGCATGCTGCAGCCGGTCGACGCCAACGGCGCCGGCGGGCTGCTGTATTCGTTCGGCGTCGGCAGTGGCGTCGGCGTGCTGCGCGCGCTGGACCGGGTGTCGAAGGTGCACATGCTGCAGACCCCGTCGGTCACCGTACGCAACAACTACGAGGCCAACTTCACCGTCGGCAGCCGGATCCCGATCGCCTCGGTCACGGTGAACACCGGCAGCGGCAGCGACAACACCTACAGCCAGGTGCAGTACATAGACACCGGTACGATCCTCAAGGTGCGTCCACGTGTCACGCGCGAGGGCACGGTGTTCCTGGACGTGGTGCAGGAAGTCAGCACGCCCGGATCGCAGGCCGATGCCAATGGCAACGTGCGCATCAACAACCGCAAGCTCAAGACCAATGCGGTGATCAACAGCGGCGAGACGGTGCTGCTGGCCGGCCTGATCCAGGATGGCCTGACCAAGGGCACCTCCGGATTCCCCGGGCTGAGCCGCATCCCGCTGATCGGCGGCCTGTTCGGCCAGCAGACCCGCTCCAGCGAACGCAGCGAGGTGGTGGTGCTGCTGACCCCGACCCTGGTGCGCGACCCGGGCGAGGCGCGGCGCCTCACCGACGAGTTCAGCGAGCGCTTCCAGTCGCTGCGTCCGCTGCGCGAACCGGCGAACCCGCGTTGAGCGGAGCCGTGGGATAGCCATGGGGGGCATGCCGATCGTGCTGGTGGCGGTGGGGGGCGACGAGGTCGCGCTGGATGCCTGCCTCGGCGCGCTGGAGGCCAGCACCCCGGCCGGCACCCAGGTCTGGCTCGCCGACGATGCGCAGTCGGGACCGCGCGGGCAGTCGGTGATCGAGAGCTGGCTGGCGCGCACGCGGCTGCAGGCGGACTACACGCGGCGGCCGCGCATGGTGGGCGAAGTCGCGCACCTGGACGAGATGCTGCGCGTCTGCGGCGACGCCGACGTGGTGGTGCTGTCGGCGCAGGCCTGCCCGCTGCCGGGCTGGCTGCAGCAGTTGCAGGCGTGTTTCGCCCGCGATGCCGCGATCGCCAGCGCCACCCCGTGGAGCAACGCCGGCGAGGCCGCGGCCTGGCC
>DNXT01000219.1:0-15312 GCA_003505795.1 Lysobacteraceae bacterium
GGCCGCGCCACGATCGGCGGCGGATCCCAGCAGCCGCCGCTGCTGCGGATGCGCAGGCGCGCCACCAGTTGCTGCAGCAGCGCGCGGGCCTCGTCCGCGATCCGGCGGCGGACGCCGTCCTGCTCGGGCTGGGTGTAGCGCAGCTTGACGAAGTACATGTCGTCGACCAGCAGCGCGAACACCGACCGGTAGCGCTGGCCGTTCTTCTCGATCCCGATCGTCGCCATCCACGCCGGCAGCGCTGGCTGGTCCTCGCCCTGGGCGAGCTTGAACGCGCGCAGCCGGCCCGCGTCGACCCCGGCATAGCCGTCCGCGCGCCCGCCCAGCGAGGCGATGCCGTCCACTTCGGCCTGCGCCGCGGCGCGCAGGGCATCCGGTCCGAGCACCCCGGCCGGGTAGAAGTACACGTCCAGCCAGCGCTCGGGATCGGCGCGCTGCTGGTAGCGCACGGACACTCCCCAGCGCGCCTCATCGTAGCGGTGTTCGCCGACCGCCTCCCACTCGCCCAGCGCCAGCGGGTAGACCACCCGGCTTTCCTCGATGAAGCCGCCGAGGAACGGCCGCGCCGGCGCTTCGGCTGGCGCCGCCGTTTCCGCCGCGCCGGCCTGCGCCCGCACTGCGAGCCACAGGCCCGCAGCGATCCATCCCCATCGACGTCGTCCTTCCTTGCGCATCGTTTCCCCCTGTCCTGCGATCAATCGGGCCTTGCCGATCGACCGCGCACCGCCGCGATCGCCTCGGCCAGCATCTCGCCGGTCACCGGCTTGCGCAGGAAGCCATCGAAACCGGCCTGCTGCGCGGTCGGTTCGGCTTCCTCGTCCGAGCGCGCGGTGACCGCGATCAGCGGCATCCCGAAGCCGAGCACGCGCAGCTGGCGCGCCAGCGCGAAGCCGTCCAGGCCCGGCAGGTCGAGATCGAGCAGGGCCAGGTCGAAATCCGCGTCGGCCACCTCGGTCAGCGCGGCCAGCCCGTGCGGCGCGTGCACCACCGCATGCCCCTGTATGCGCAGCAGCCCGACGATCACCTCGGCGATGGTCAGGTCGTCCTCCACCAGCAGGATCCGCAGCGGCGTGGCCGCGACGGGCGCGCGCGGAGCGGCGTCGGCCGCCAGCGGGTGGGACGCCACCCAGCGCAGCGGCAGGTCGACGATGAAACGGGTGCCGGCCCCCAGCCGGCTGACGATCTCGATGTGGCCGCCCATCGCCAGCGCCAGCTCCTGGCAGATCGCCAGGCCCAGGCCGCTGCCGCCGTAGCGCGACGTGGTGCGTGCGCCCTCGCCCTGCTCGAACCGCTGGAACAGCCGGTCCTGCTGCTCGGCGTTGATGCCCGGGCCGGTGTCGGCGACCTCGAAGCGCAGGCCCTTGTGCGTGCCCAGGGTGCTCATCTTCAGCGCCACCACGCCGCGCTCGGTGAACTTGATCGCGTTGCCGAGCAGGTTGAGCAGGATCTGGCGCACGCGGGTGGCGTCGCCGTTGGCGGTGATGTCGCCGATCAGCCCCACTTCGAGCTGGAAGCGCAGGCCGCGGCCTTCGGCCAGCGGCGCCATCAGCGCCTCCACCTCGCCGAGCAGCTGGCGCACCGAGAACGGCTGCAGGTCCAGCTCGAGGCGTCCGGATTCGATCCGCGCCAGGTCCAGCGCGTCGTTGACCAGGCGCAGCAGGTGCGAACCGGCCCGCCGGATCGACTCGGTGTAGCTGCGCTGCCTGGGATCCAGCGCGGTATTGAGCAGCAGTTCGCTCATGCCGAGCACGCCGGTCATCGGCGTGCGCACCTCGTGGCCGAGCGTGGCCAGGAACCGGGTCTTGGCCAGCGAGGCCTGCTCGGCCAGTTCCTGCTTGTGGACCGCCAGCTGCCACGCATGCAGCCGGCGCAGGCGGCGCCGGTACAGGTGCACCGCCACGCCGACCACCAGCAGCGCCAGCAGCGCCAGCGCCGCCAGCCCCCACGGGCTGCGCCACCACGGCGGCAACACCCGGAACTTCAGGGTCTGCACCTTGGACCAGACGCCGTCGGCGGTCTTGCCCTGCACCTCCAGCGTGTAGCGCCCGGACGGCAGCCGCGAGAACAGGCGCTCGCCGCCCGGGCCGACGTCGATCCAGTCCGGATCGTAGCCGCTGAGCCGGAAACGGTAGCTGCTGGCGTCGGAGTCGGCGAAGGACAGCATCCGCGCGACGATGTGCAGGTCGCGGTCGCCATCGGCGATCTCCAGCGGCTCGACATGGGTCAGGTCGAGCCCGACTTCGCCGCGGCGGATGCCGACCCGTTCGATCATCAGCGGCGGCTGCCGGCCGGACGGCCTGACCCGGTTGGGGTCGAACAGCACCAAGGCGTCGGGGGTCGCGCCGATGATCTGGCCGGTGCGCGACTGCTGCAGCGTGCGCGGCCGGAACTGCTGGTTGGACAGGCCGTCGTGCACGCCGTAGATGCGGATCGCGCGGCTGGCCGGATCGACCCGGATCAGGCCGCGCATGCTCGACACCCAGGCCACGCCGTTCTGGTCCACCACCAGCCCGCCCGGCTCCAGCGCCGGGAACTCCTGCGCGCCGCCGATGCTGTCCAGCAGCTGCAGGCGCCCGTCCTGCCACAGGTACTGCTGCAGCTGGCCCATGCCGGCCAGCCAGGCGATGCCGGCCTCGGTGACGCGGAACGAATACAGCGGCGTGGCCGGCGCGCCCGGCACCGGCACGAAGCGGTCCTGCGCCTCGTTCCATGCCAGCAGCCCGCGATTGGTCGCCAGCCACAGCACGCCGTCGGGCCCGCGCCGCATCTCGTTGATCGCCAGCTCGGGGCCCAGTCCGTGGCTGTCGCGGACGATGTTGCGCAGCACGCGGCCGTCGACATCGCGCACCTGGAAGCCGCCGATGTCGCTGTAGCTCCACAGCCGGCCATCGGCGGTCTGGCGGATGAACTCCACTTCGCCCGGCAGCGCCGCGTCGTCGGCCGAGCCGGTCCGCCAGCGGCGCACGCTGCGGTCGGCCGGGTCGTAGCGCACCAGCGCCTCGAACAGGCCGATCCAGACCCGGCCGCGGCTGTCCTCCAGCACCGCGGTCGGCCAGCGCCGCCCGTCGATCGCCATCAGGTGGTGCTCGACCCGGCCGGTGGCGGGGTCGAGCCGGTCCAGCACCCCGCGCGTGCCGACCAGCCAGAAGCGGCCGTCGGCCGACGCGGCGGTGGCCAGCGCGTACGGATTGGCCACGGTGCTGTCGTCGTCGCGGCGATTGGCCAGCAGCGCGAACTGCTGCCAGTTCGCCGGCAGGTGCCAGAGCCCGGTATTGGGGCTGGCGAACCAGATCCCGCCTTCGCGATCCTGGTAGGCGCTGGACCAGTTCGGCTTGACCAGTCCGTGCGCGGCGGCGCTGTACAGCGGCACGTTGCGCAGCTCGCCGTCGCTGGAACGCCCCAGCCCGTCGAGCGTGTCCAGCCAGTAGCTGCCGCCGCGGTCGCGCAGCAGCACGCCGAGCACCAGCTCAGCGGACCGGCCTGCCCACGGATGGTCGACCAGCTTGCCGTCGGCACGGCGCAGCAGCATGCCGGAGCTGTCGGTGATCCAGAGGCTGCCGTCCTCCTCGAAGCGGATGCTGTTGATGAACCCGGTCGCCCGCTTGGGCAGGGCCAGCCGTTCGAAATCGTGGCCGGTCCAGCGCGCCAGCCCGTTCCTGGTCGCCACCCAGAGCGCGCCGTCCGGCGCCACCTTCAGGTGGGTGACCGCCGCCGCCGGCAGGCTGCGCTCGTTGCCGTCCTCGGGCAGGAACCGGTCCATCGCGCCGTCCGGCCGCAGCCGGTACAGGCCGCCGGCGGCGGTGCCGAACCAGACGCTGCCGTCGGGCGTGGACTGGATGCACCACACCGTGGCGCTGAGCATCTGCGGGTAGCCGCGGCGATCGTAGAAGTGGAAGCGGCGGCGGTCGGCGCTGAGCATGACCAGGCCGGCGTTGGCGGTGCCGATCCAGACCCGGTTGCGCGCGTCCACGTGCAGCGACCAGATCATGTTGTCGCGCAGTCCGTCCTCGACCCGCCAGATGCGGTAGTTGCGTCCGTCGAAGCGCGCCAGCCCGTCGCTGCTCGCCAGCCACAGGTAGCCGAGCGCGTCCTCGTCGAAATCGTTGATCGAATTGGACGGCAGGCCGTCGGCCACGGTGATCTGGCGCGGCTGCGGCGTGGCCGGCACCATCGCCGGCGCCGCCGCGGGCACGGCGAGCAGCAGCCACAGCACCCAGAGCGCACCCGCAGGGAAAGTGAAACGCCGCGATGTGCGCCGACCTGGGTGCATCGTCCGCCCGCCTTGTGCCCCGGCATCGTGCGTGCATCCTTGTGCGCTGGCAACACGCATGCGTCCGCTCAGCTCTCGGTGGCGAGCCGCTGCCCGCGCAGCGAACCGTCGAGCTGCGCGTGCACGCCGCGGCGCAACCAGGCCTGGCGCACCGTCGCGATCGCGCCGGCGAGCATCTCGCCGGTGACCGGCTTGCGCACGAAGCCGTCGAAGCCGGCGGCGTAGGCCTGCGCTTGCGCCTCGGCATCCGAACGCGCGGTCACCGCGATCAGCGGGAAGCCATGGCCGAGCGCGCGCATCTGCGACGCCAGCGCCAGCCCGTCCAGCCCCGGCAGGTCCAGGTCCAGCAACGCCACGTCGAAGCTCGCGTCCAGCGTGTCGGCCAGCGCCGCCAGGCCATGCGCGGCATGCACGACCCGGTGCCCGCGCGCCGTCAGCAAGCCGCTGATCACTTCGGCCACGGTCGCATCGTCCTCCACCAGCAGCACGTCCAGCGCGCCCTCCGCGGCCGCGGCCGACGCGTCGGCGGGCGGCGCCGGCGCGTCGACCACCTGCCACGGCAACGGCATCTCGACCCGGAAGCGGGTGCCCTCGCCCAGCTTGCTGGCGATGGTGATGCTGCCCTTCATCGCCATCGCCAGCTCCTGGCAGATCGCCAGCCCCAGGCCGCTGCCGCCGTAGCGCGAGGCGGTGCGGGCGCCGTCGCCCTGCTCGAAACGCTGGAAGATGCGCGCCTGCTGCTCGGGATTGATGCCCGGCCCGGTGTCGCTGACCTCGAAGCGCAACAGGCCGTCCTCGCGCACCGACACCGCCAGGCCGACGCTGCCGCGTTCGGTGAACTTGATTGCGTTGCCGAGCAGGTTCATCAGGATCTGGCGCAGGCGGGTGGCGTCGCCGTCCACCCGGACCGGCCCGGGCAGCGCGATGCGCCGCTCGAACGCCAGCCCGCGCGCCTGCGCGATCGGCGCCATGAAGTCCGCCAGCTCCTCGACCACCGCGAGCAGGTCGAACGGGCGGTTCTCCAGTTCCAGCTTGCCGGCCTCGATCCGCGCCAGGTCCAGCGCATCGTTGACCAGGCGCAGCAGGTGGTTGCCGGCGAGCCGGATCGATTCGATCTGCGCACGCTGGCGCTCGTCCAGCGGCGTGGCCAGCAGCAGCTCGCTCATGCCGAGCACGCCGGTCATCGGCGTGCGTACCTCGTGGCCGAGCGTGGCCAGGAACCGGGTCTTGGCCAGCGAGGCCTGCTCGGCCAGTTGCTGGCGCTGGCGCGACAGCTGCCATTCCTGGCGCGCGCGTACGCGCTGCCGCCACCCATGGATGCCCCACCAGCCCAGCAGCACGGCCAGGCTGATCGCCGCGGCCAGGGCCGGCGGACTGCGCCACCAGGGCGGCAGCACCGCCACCTGCAGCGTATGCGGCGGCGTCCAGTCTCCCTCCACGCCGCGCGCCTGCACCTGGATGGCATAGCGCCCGGCCGGAAGCCGCGACAGCACGCGCTCGCCCAGATAGTCCTGCTCGACCCAGTTCTGGTCGTACCCCTCGACCCGGTAGCGGTAGCGGGTGCGCTGCGGGCTGACATAGGACAGCAGCCGCGCGGTCACGCGCAGGTCGCGGTCGCCGGCCCGCAGCGTCATCGCCGGGCCGGCCTCGACCGGCTCGGGCCGCTCGGCATCGTCGCGGCGCACGTCGATCGATTCGATCACCAGCGGCGACGCCGGCAGCGCCGGAAACCGTCGCGAGGGATCGAACATCAGCAGGCCGGTCGCGGTCAGCGCCAGCACCTGCCCGTTGGCGTTGACCGCCGGCGGCCGGATCGAGAACTCGCCGTCCGGCAGCCCGTCGCCGCTGCCGAACAGGCGCAGGCGGCCTTGCTGCGGCTGGTAGTGCAGCATGCCGCGCGGCGTGGTCGCCCATACCGAACCGTCCTTGCCCAGCGCCAGCCCGCCGACCTCGGTGACCGGCATGCCCAGCGCGCGGTCGGCGCGCCTTTCCAGCTGCAGGGCCCGGCCGTTCCAGCGATAGCCCTCCAGCGCGCCGGGACGCGCGAGCCAGACGAAGTCCGGCGCGGCGAAGGCGAAATCGTAGATCGCGCCCTTGCCGGTCCCGGGCAGCGCGTCGAAGCGGCTGCCGTTCCAGATCCGCAGCGCGCCGCCGTTGGCGATCCACAGCCGCCCGTCCGGCGCGAAGCGCATCTGTTCCACCAGCGCCTCCGGGAAGCCGCGCGCCGGGTCGAAGCCGATCGTCTCCAGCACCCGTCCATCGGCCGCGCGGCGCTGCAGGCCGCCACTCATCACCGACAGCCAGACCTCGCCACCGGTGCCGTCGCGCAGCAGGTCGACCAGCCGGAAGCTCTCGTCGCCGAAACCGCTGGGCAGGTCGCGGCTGCGGCCGCTGGCGGGGTCGTAGAGGGTCAGCCGCCCGGGCCGGCCCAGCCACAGGCTGCCGTCCGCGCGCGGCAGCACCGAGCGCACCGTGCCCTTGCCGATCCGGTCCAGTCCCACGACGCGGCGGATGCGCCCCTGCGCGTCGATACCGTGGACGCCCTGCGCGGTCGCCACCAGGAAGCCGTCGCCGTGCGGCGCCGAGTTGACCAGGAACATGCTTTCCAGCGGCTTGCCTTCGGCCTCCATGAACGTGGAGAAGCGCTGCCAGCCCGGCGGTAGGTAGGCCAGCCCCTGGGTCACCAGGGCCAGCCAGATCCCGCCCTCGTGGTCCTGCATCACGTCGAGCACGCCGCTGTTGGCGGTCAGGAAGCCGCTGCCGCGGTCGCCGGCCATCAGCTTCAGCGCGCCGTCGCCGTCGCGGAACAGGCCGTCGGCCGCGCCCACCCAGTAGCCGCCGTTGCGATCGTGGACCACCGCGCCGGAGCGGATCTCCGCCGCCGGACCCCACGGCGCCGGCGCCAGCTCGCCCTGCGCCGACAGCCGGTACAGGCCGGCGCTGCTGCCGACCCAGAGCGTGCCGTCGGGATCGCCGCTGAGCTTGAGGATGGCCAGCTTGCCGAGCCGTTCCGGCGCGATCCGGACGAAACGGTCGCCCTCGCGCCGCACCAGCCCGGCATCGGTGCCGATCCACAGCGTCCCGGCCGCGTCGGTGACCATGCTGTAGATGGTGTCGCTGGGCAGCGCCGACGGATCCTCCGGCCGGGCGCGATAGCGCACCACGCGCCCGTCCTCGTCGCGCCGGCACAGCCCGGCTTCGCTGGTGCCGACCCACAGCGCCTGCTGCGCGTAGGCCAGCGCCCACACCGGCATCGCGCAGGCGCCGGTCACCTCGGGAAAGCGCCTGACCCGTTCGCGGGCGCCGTCGAGCATCGCCAGCCCGCCGCCGTTGACGCCGACCCAGACCCGGTCCTGCGGATCGACCAGCAGCGCCTCGACGCTGTTGCCGGGCAGCGCGCCTTCGTCGGCGGGATCGTGCCGCCAGACCTTGAACTTCAACCCGTCGTAGCGCGCCAGGCCGTCGTCGGTGGCGGCCCACACGTAACCCTGGCGGTCCTGCGCCAGCGCCAGCACCATCCGCGACGGCAATCCCTCGGCCACGCCCAGGCGCCGCATGCGCGGCGTCTCCACCGCGGCGTGCGCCACGCCGGCCAGCATCAGCAACAGCAGCGCAGGCAGGACCCGCCAGTCGCTCATGGCCAGCACCCGGCGCCGTCCATCGGCTCGCATGCGCAGGCCTCTCCCGTCGTACCGATCCGGCACGGCGCCGCTGCCCCCCTGCGGCGTCGCTGCGGCGCGTCCGTGCCCATCGTCATTCCCGTCCATGGGCGGCACGGCGCTGCTGCCGAGGGCTGGCGTCCGCGCCGGCGAGCACCTCCGACAGCGCGTCCTGCAGGATGTCGCCGGTCAAGGGCTTGCGCAGGAAGCCGTCGCAGCCGGCGTCCAGCGCCTGCGGCTCGGCCTCGGCGTCCGAACGCGCGGTGATCGCGATGATCGGGAACGCATGCCCCAGCCCGCGCAGCTGCCGGACCAGCGCCAGGCCGTCGAGCCCGGGCAGGTCGAGATCGCACAGGCCGGCGTCGAACGTGACCGCCGACGCTTCGGCCAGCGCCGCCAGGCCGTGCGCCGCGTGCGTGACCTGGTGGCCGCGCGCGCGCAGCAGGCCCATGATGACCTCGGCCACGGTCGGCTCGTCCTCGACCAGCAGCAGCCGCAGCGAACGCGCGGGCGCACGCCCCTGCGCCTGCCGCGGCACGAATGCCGCCGCCTCGGCGGCCCAGCGCAGCGGCAGCTCCACCAGGAAGCGGGTGCCATGGCCCAGCGTGCTTTCGACGTCGATGCGCCCGCCCATCGCCACCGCCAGCTCGCGGCAGATCGCCAGTCCCAGGCCGCTGCCGCCGTAGCGCGCCGCGGTCCTGGCGCCTTCGGCCTGCTCGAAGCGGCGGAACAGGCGCTCGCGCTGCTCGTCGCTGATGCCCGGCCCGGTATCGGCGATCTCGAAGCAGATGCCGCTGCCCAGGGTGGCGCCGGGCCCGCGGCCGGCGTGCAGGCTGACGCTGCCGCGCTCGGTGAACTTGATCGCGTTGACCAGCAGGTTGAGCAGGATCTGCTGGACCCGGTTGGTGTCGCCGTGCAGCGCGCGCGGCAGGTCGGCATCGCTGCGGTATTCGAAGCGCAGCCCCTTGCTCTCGGCCATCGGCCGCACCAGCGTGCAGACCTGGTCCAGGGCCTCGCGCAGGTCGAAGTTGCGCATCTCCAGCGGCAGCTTGCCGGCTTCGATCCGGGCCAGGTCGAGCGCGTCGTTGACCAGCCGCAGCAGGTGCTTGCCGGCGGACTGGATCGAGCTGGCGTAGCCGTGCTGGCGTTCGTCCAGCGGCGTCTGCAGCAGCAGTTCGCTCATCCCGAGCACGCCGGTCATCGGCGTGCGCACCTCGTGGCCGAGCGTGGCCAGGAAGCGGGTCTTGGCCAGCGACGCCTGCTCGGCGATTTCCTGCTTGTGCTGCGCCAGCTGCCACTCGCTGCGCGCGCGCACCCGGCGCCGGTACAGCGCCGCGGCGATCGCGACCAGCAGCGCCAGCAGCGCCACGGACGCGGCGATGCCCCACTGGCTGCGCCACCAGGGCGGCGCCACGCTGAAATGCAGGGTGCGCACCTTGGAGACGTTGCCCATCGGGTCGATGCCCTGCATGGACAAGGTGTACTCGCCGGCCGGCAGCGAGGAGAACTCGCGCATGCTCGCGGTGCCCTGCTCGACCCAGCCGCTGTCGAACCCCTGCAGCCAGGAACGGTAGCGGTTGGAGAGCGGGTCGCCGAACGACAGCAGGCGCGTGTTGACCTGCAGCTGGCGGTCGTCGGCGTCGAGCCGGAACGGCGCCGACACCGGCAGGTCGACGCGCTTGCCGTCGCGCAGCACGCTGGCCGTCTCCATCATCATTTCCGGGGTGAACGCGCTCGCGTCCGGCATCGCCGTGTCCAGCAGCACGACGTAGCCGTCGGTGGTGCCGCCCACCAGCACGCCGTCCTTGGCGGTCAGCAGGCAGCCGTCGACGAACTCCTGGCTGGTGAGCCCGTCGCGCAGGCCGAAGTTGCGCACCTGCGCCTCGCGCCCGGACACGTCGAGCCGCCACAGCCCGCGCCGGCTCGACAGCCAGACCCGGCCGGCGGCGTCCAGCTGCATGCCCAGCGACTCGAGCGCCGGCAAGCCCTGCTCCTGGCCGACCACCCGCTCCCGGCGCCACGCCCCGCCGGCGCGCCGCCATTGTTCCAGGCCGGTCATGCGGTGCAGCCACAGATGGTCCGCGTGCGGATAGGCGAAGCTGTAGACGCGCTCGCCCGCCAGTTCCGCGATCGGCTCGAAGCGGTGCGCCCGGTCGTCCCAGGCGATCACGCCACCGCCGCCGGCCACCCACAGGCGTCCGTCCGGGCCGTTGCCGACCTGCTCCGGATCGCCCCAGTCCATTCCGTGCCCGCTGCCGACGGACACGGTTTCGAGCACCTTGCCGGTCTCGGCGTCGCGGTGCTGCAGCACGCCGAGCGTGGACAGCCAGACGCTGCCGTCGCGCGCCTCCACCAGCCAGTCCGGCGCGCCGTAGTCGGGCGCCGCGTCCGCACTGCCCGGCCGCCACGACTTGAAATCGCCGTTGCCCAGGTCGATCCGCGCCAGTCCGCTGTCGAGGTTGCCCAGCCACAGCCGGCCATGGCGGTCTTCCAGCGCCGAGGTGAGCTGCATGCCCTTGAGCTCGTCGTTGCTCCACGGCGTCTGCGTGGCCTGGCCGGTGGTGGTGTCGAAGCGCAGCAGGCGGCCGGAGCCGTCCAGCTGCCAGAGCCCGCCCGAGCGCGCCGCCGGCGCCAGGCCGCAGTACACGCCGTCGCTGAGGTCGTAGTCCGGCTTGAACACCGCCGTGCGCTTCCAGTCGTCGCGCAGGTAGGCCAGGCCGCGCCCGTGGATCGGCACCCACAGCCCGCCGTTGGCGCCGCGCCACAGCGCCGGCACGTTGCGCCCGGAGATCAGCGGCGAGCTGCCGTTGAGCACCGGCGCCGGGGCGCTGTCCTGGCGGGTGCGCCACAGGCCCTTCTCGCCGCCCAGCCAGAACTCCCCGTCGCCGGCGTCGACCACCGCCCACACCAGGTTGCCGGCGGCGAACATCGGCGACCACGACGGCACCTGCCAGCTGCCCTGCGCGTCGCGGATGTACACGCCCGCGTCGCTGCCCACCCATAGTTCGTCGCCGATCCGCGACAGCGAGTAGACCCCTGCCGTCGGGTCCGGGAGACGCTCGCGATGCAGGGCCTGGCCGTCGAAATAGGCCAGCCCCTCCGGGGTGCCGATCCACATCCGCCCTTCGGCGCCGAGCGCCAGCGCGACCACGTGGCTGCGCGGCAGCCCGTCGTCCATCGCCGCCAGGTCGAAGCGGGTGATCCGCCCCTGGGCATCGATCCGGTGCACGTCGCCGCCATAGTTGCCGAACCACACCTCGTCGCCGCGCCCCTCGATCACGAACACGTTGTCGTTGCTCATTTCCGGCGCCTGCGCCTTGCGGTAGTGCCGGAAGCGCTTGCGCTCGGCGTCGAGCACGCTGATGCCGGCCGCTTCCGAGCCGACCCAGATCCGGTCCTGGCGATCGATGTAGATCGCCTGCACCGAGTTGCCGGCCAGCGACGCCGGATCCCGCGGATCATGCCGCCAGACCTTGAACTCGGCACCGTCATAGCGGGCCAGGCCGTCGCCGGTCGCCAGCCACAGGTAGCCCGCGCGGTCCTGCGCCACCCCGGCGATCGCGCTGGAGGGCAGGCCGTCGGCCGAATCGACGATGCGGAACCGCGGCATCTGCGGCACCTCGGCCCATGCTGAAGCCACGCCGGTCAGCAGCAACAGGGCCAGCAGGATGTTCAGCGCGCGCATGTGGGCGTCCCTTCGCCACGTCCAGCGCCCATGCTCGCAACGGATCGTTGCGAGCGCAAGCCGCGCGGACCCGCCCGGGATATGCCTAGAATCGGCCATGCGCATCCTCGTCCACCCACTGCTGCTGGCCCCGCTGCTCGTCCTGCTGGCCGGCGCCGCGCAGGCCGCGCCGGCGACCTATGCGCTGGACCCGGTGCACACGCGGGTGCTGTTCGCGATCGAGCACGCCGGTTTCTCCAAGGCCCTGGGCACCGTCTCCGGCAGCACCGGCACGCTGGTGTTCGACCCGGAAGACTGGCCCAGCGCGCGCCTGGACGTCAGCGTGCCGATCCAGCACCTGGACCTGGGCGACGGCAAGTGGAACCAGGCGGTGCTGGCGCGGGGCCTGCTCGACGGCGAGCGCTTCCCGCAGGCGCGCTTCGTGTCCAGCCGGGTCGAGCCGGAGGGCGAGAACCAAGCCCGGGTGGTGGGTACGCTGACCCTGCACGGGGTCAGCCGCGAGGCGGTGCTGGAAGTCACCCTCAACGCGCTCAAGCGCCATCCGCTGCCGCCGTTCCGCCGCACCGCCGGCTTCTCGGCCACCGCCGTCATCAGCCGCGCCGATTTCGGCATCGATGCCTGGAAGTCGGTGATCGGCGACCAGGTCGAGCTGCGCATCGAAGCCGAAGCGGTGCGCGAAGGCCGCGCGGGCCGCGACGACGACACCGCGCCCGAGCCGGCACCGCTTCCCGACGACCCCGCCCCACCGGAATCCGGATCATGACCGTCAAGAACACCGCCGAGCGCTGGGGCCCGGTCAGCCAGGTCCTGCACTGGCTGATCGCGCTGCTGATCCTGCTGCTGGGCGTGGTCGGGCTGACCATGGGCGAACTGCCCAGGACGCCGAAGTACTTCTGGGTCTATACCGCGCACAAGTCGCTGGGCCTGACCGTGCTGGCGCTGGTGGTGGCGCGGCTGGGCTGGCGCCTGTACGCCGGCGCCCCGCAACCGGTTCCCGGCACCCCGACCTGGCAGGAACGCATCGCCTCACTCACCCACTGGCTGCTGTATGCGCTGATCTTCGCGATGCCGCTGTCGGGCTGGCTGTACGACTCCAGCAGCGGCCTGCGCCCGTTCCGCTGGTTCGGCCTGTTCGACGTGCCCAAGCTCAGCGCGCCCGACGAGCGGCTGCGCGCGCTTTCCCATTTCGTGCACGAATGGGGTTTCTGGTTGCTGATCGCGGTCGTCCTCGCCCATGCCGGCGCCGCGTTCTACCATCATCTGTTCCAGCGCGACGCCACGCTGGCCCGCATGCTGCCGCGCGGCTGGCTCACCCCCAAGACCGAGGATTCCCGAGATGTCGTCTAGATTCGCATCCCCCGCGGCGGTGGCCGCTTCGCTGGTGGCCATGTTCGCCGCCGCTCCCGCCGCCGCCGCCGACTACGTGCAGGCGCCGGGTTCGGTGCTGGTGTTCGCGAGCAAGTACGACGGCGAGGTATTCACCGGCACGTTCCCCGGCTTCGACACCAGGCTGAGCTTCGACCCGGCCGACCTGGCCGCCGCCAGGCTCGAGGTGAGCATCCCGCTGGCCGGCGCCAAGAGCGGCAACGACGACCGCGACTCCACCCTGCAGGGGGCGGACTTCTTCAACGTCGCCAAGTTCGCCACCGCCCATTACCGCGCGGACAAGTTCCGCGCGCTCGGCGGCAACCAGTACGCCGCCGACGGCACCCTGGAGCTGCGCGGGATCAGCAAGCCGGTCACGCTCACCTTCACCTGGACGCCCGGCGCGCAGCCGGTGCTGGCCGGCAAGGCCACGGTCAAGCGGCTGGACTTCGGTGTCGGCGGCGGCGACTGGGCCGACACCAAGACCATTCCCAACGAAACCGCGATCAGCACCAAGGTCCTCCTCAAGGCGAAGTAATCGCCACAGGCCGGAACAGCGGCCACTCGAACGGCGGACCACCTCGTCGGGTCCGCCGTTTTTTTGTTGCCGCACTGCCGAGGATCCACCTTCACACCGCGCCTAAGCGAAGGCCCTGTCACCGTTGGACGTGGACCGGTCGCCCTGAAGTGCTCCTGTCGCCGATGCGGCGGGCCTTTGCGAGAGCGCAACCGCCTGCGACGCGGACCGAAGTCCCTCCCGCACGTCACTACCCGATGCGGACAGAGCCGCTAAGGAAACCGGCGCCGCGGCCGCGGTACCCGTGCTTGCGCCATGCCGCCGGCTCAGGCGCTTCCGGCATCCAGCCAGCGCCGCAGCCCGGCCGCGTCGAACGGCCAGTCCAGTTCGCGCCCGGCCGGATCGCGCAGCACCGGCACCCGCACGCCGTAGCGCAGCTCCAGCGCGTCGCGGCCGTCGATGAACACGCTTTCGAACTCGCCGGCGCGCGCCTGCGCCAGCACCTGCACGGCGAGGTCGCACAGGTGGCAGTCGTCGCGCTGGAAAAGGGTCAGGACCATGAACGCCGGGAACTCCGATGCTGCAGTGCAAGCGGGGAAAGCTGGGGGCGAGCGCCTAGAATAGCGATCTTTGCGCTCACCCTCCGGCAAGCATGGCTGTCAGCACGTTCGACCTGTTCAAGATCGGCATTGGTCCGAGTTCCTCGCACACCGTCGGTCCGATGCGGGCGGCCGAGCGCTTCATCCATCGCTGGCTGCTCGACCCGGGACGGCTGCAGGACGTGGCGCGGATCCGTGCCGAGGTATTCGGCTCGCTGGCGCTGACCGGCCGCGGCCACGGCACCGACAAGGCGGTGCTGCTGGGGCTGGAGGGCCATCGCCCCAACCTGATCGACCCGGACATCATCCCGGCCACGCTGGAACGCATCCGCAGCCGCAAGCGCATCAACCTGATGGGCCGGCACGAGATCGCCTTCGACGAGAAGCGCGACCTGCCGATGAACAAGCGCCAGAAGCTGCCGTACCACACCAACGGCATGCGCTTCACCGCCTACGACGCCGACGACGCGGTGATCGCCACCCGCGACTACTACTCGGTCGGCGGCGGCTTCGTGGTCAATGCCGACGACGCCGCCGACGACCGCATCGTCGCCGACGAGACGCCGCTGCCGTACCCGTTCAACAGCGGCGACGAACTGCTGGCGCAGTGCGCGCGCAGCGGCCTGAGCATCGCCCAGCTGATGTTCGAGAACGAGAAGTGCTGGCGCGGCGAGGACGAGATCCGCGACGGCCTGCGCGAGATCTGGAACGCGATGCAGAGCTGCGTGGCGCGCGGCATCCGCGAGGAAGGCACGCTGCCCGGCGGCCTGCACGTGGCGCGGCGCGCGCCGGCGCTGCACCGCGAGCTCTCGTCCAAGCCGGAGGCGGCGATGCGCGATCCGCTGACCACGCTGGACTGGGTCAATCTGTACGCGCTGGCGGTCAACGAGGAGAACGCCGCCGGCGGCCGCGTGGTCACCGCGCCGACCAACGGCGCGGCCGGGATCATCCCGGCGGTGCTGCACTACTTCGACCGCTTCTGCCCCGGCGCCAGCGAGCAGCGCGTGTTCGACTTCCTGCTCACCGCCGCGGCGATCGGCATCCTCTACAAGGAGAACGCCTCGATCTCCGGCGCCGAGGTCGGCTGCCAGGGCGAGGTCGGGGTGGCCTGCTCGATGGCCGCCGGCGGCCTGGTCGCCGCGCTCGGCGGCAATCCCGGCCAGGTCGAGAACGCCGCCGAGATCGGCATGGAGCACAACCTCGGCCTGACCTGCGAC
>DNXT01000219.1:15556-15776 GCA_003505795.1 Lysobacteraceae bacterium
CTCGGCCTGACCTGCGACCCGATCGGCGGGCTGGTGCAGATCCCCTGCATCGAGCGCAACGCGATGGGCGCGGTCAAGGCGATCAACGCCAGCCGCATGGCGATGCGCGGCGACGGCAAGCACAAGGTCTCGCTGGACAAGGTCATCAAGACCATGCGCGACACCGGCCGCGACATGCAGGACAAGTACAAGGAAACCAGCCGCGGCGGCCTGGCGGTGA
>DNXT01000213.1:0-4688 GCA_003505795.1 Lysobacteraceae bacterium
GCTGCGGCTCGACACCTCGCCGCGCCGCGGCTTGCTGGGGTTGCGCCTGCAGCCCCTGGCGAGGGCGCCGATCCTCGCTCCCGCCACGCCGGACCGCCCTGGATACGGACCGTGGCGTGCGCTGAGGCGCGAGCGCGGGCTGTACTGGACGCAGGCCGGGGATGCGCGGCTGGCGGTGCTGCTCGATGTCGGGCAGGCCAAGGCGTGGCTGCTGTGGGAGGACGGGGAGCAGCGCACATGGTCCTGGCATTGATGCTGCTTGTCGGCGTGCCGGCGACCTGCCTGGTGCTGTGCGTGATGCTGGCCTGCTGCTCCTGGCGCCTGTATGCCGCGTGCGCGATCGGGGCCAACCTGCTGCTGTCGGGCATGCTCGTCGGCTGGACGCACGCGATGGCGCAGCCCGGCTACGACAGGAGCGTCGGCGACCTGGGGCTGCTGTTGCATGCCTTTGTCCAACGTACCTGCCTGGTCGTGTCCGTGCTGGCCGTGCCCGTCGCGATGCGCCTGCGCCGGTGGTGGCACAGGCACCCGCCGAGATGACCGGCGCCGACGCGCACTGTCCGGTGCCGGCGATGCGCATCGAGAAGCGGCCGGCAACCGCTAGAATCCCGCCATGTCCCCGATGCCTTCCATCACCCGCTTGCGCGGCGCCGAGGTGGCGCCGTTCCTGGACGACGTCGCGCGCCTGCGCATCGCCGTGTTCCGCGACTGGCCGTACCTGTACGAGGGCGACCCAGGCTACGAGCGCGACTACCTGGCGGCCTACGCCGCCTCGCCCGACAGCGTATTCGTGCTGGCGCGCACCGGCGAGGCGGTGGTCGGCGCCTCCACCGGCCTGCCGCTGCTCGACGATGCCGAGCCGTTCCGGCGCCCGTTCGAGGCGGCCGGCGAGGATCCGGCGGCGGTGTTCTATTTCGGCGAGTCGGTACTGCTGCCGCAGTACCGCGGGCGCGGCATCGGCCACGCCTTCTTCGATGCGCGCGAGGCGCATGCGCGCAGCCTGGCGCGGTTCGCGGCCACCGCGTTCTGCGCGGTCGACCGCGACCTGCCTGATCCGCGCTGCCCGCCGGACTACCGGCCCAACGATGCGTTCTGGCACAAGCGCGGCTATGCGCGCCGCCCCGGCATGACGATGCGGCTGCGCTGGAACGAGCCCGGGCGCGGCGAACTGGAGCATGCGTTGACGTTCTGGACGCGTCCGCTGGAGCCGCGGGCATGAAGGTCGCCGTCGCCAAGCATTTCGTCGGCCAGCCGGCCGATTTCGCCGCCTTCGCCGAGCGCCAGGCCGCGTTGGTCGGCGAGGCCGCGGCCGCCGGCGCGCGCGTGGTGGTGCTGCCCGAATACCTGTCGCTGGAGCTGGCCTCGACCTTCGGCCGGCCGGTGTCCAGCGACCTGCAGGCCTCGCTGGCGGCGATCCAGCAGCACCGCGGCGCGTGGCTGGCGTCGTTTTCCGCGCTGGCGCGGCGCCTGCACATCCACCTGGTCGCCGGCAGCTTCCTGCTCGCGACCGGCACGGGCCGCTACCGCAACCGCAGCGACTGGTTCACGCCCGACGGCGGGCATGGCTGGCAGGACAAGCTGCAGCTGACCGGATTCGAGAAGCGGACCGGGGTGATCGAAGGCGGCGATGCGCTGAAGGTGTTCGAGGTCGACGGCGTGCGTGCCGGCGTGTCGATCTGCTACGACAGCGAGTTCCCGTTGCCGGTGCGTGCGCAGGCCGACGCCGGCGCGCGCCTGCTGGTGGTGCCCAGTTGCACCGACACCGCCGCCGGCGCCACCCGGGTGCGGGTCGGCTGCCTGGCGCGCGCGCTGGAGAACCGGATGTTCGTCGCCCAGGCCGTCACCGCCGGGCTGGCCGAATGGAGCCCGGCGCTGGACGTGAACACCGGCGAGGCCGCGATCTATGCGCCGATGGACGTCGGCTTGCCCGCCGACGGCATCCTCGCGCAGACCCGCGGCGAGCAGGCCTGGGCGATGGCCGAACTGGACTTCGCCGCGTTGGCGGCCAGCCGCGCCGGCGCGCAGGTCGCCAACGACCGCGACTGGCCCGGCCAGCTGCAGCCGGCGCTGGTACGGGCCTCGCTCTGCGGATTCGGGCGCTGAGCGCACGGAAAGGGCAACGGCAGGCCGGGGCGGGTAAAATCGTCCGATTCCCGCCCGCCTGAGCCCGTCATGACCTGCCGCACCCGCTTCGCCCCCAGTCCCACCGGTTACCTGCACATCGGCGGCGCGCGCACCGCGCTGTACTGCTGGCTGGAGGCGCGTCACCGCGGCGGCGAGTTCGTGCTGCGGATCGAGGACACCGACCGCGAGCGCAGCACCCAGGCGGCGATCGACGCGATCCTGGAAGCGATGGACTGGCTGGGCCTGGGCTACGACGAGGGTCCGGTCTACCAGACCCGGCGCATCGAGCGCTACCGGGAAGTGGCCGAGAAGCTGCTCGCCGAGGGCAAGGCCTACTACGCCTACGAGAGCCGCGAGGAACTCGACGCGATGCGCGAGGCGGCGATGGCCCGGCAGGAGAAGCCGCGCTACAACGGCGCCGCGCGCGAGCTGGACCTGCCGTACCGCGACGACCCGAACCGGGTGATCCGCTTCAAGAATCCGCTCGACGGCAGCGTCGTGTTCGACGACCTGATCAAGGGCCGCATCGAGATCGCCAACAGCGAGCTCGACGACATGGTGATCTTCCGTCCCGACGGCTACCCGACCTACAACTTCGCGGTGGTCGTGGACGACTGGGACATGCGCATCACCGAGGTCATCCGCGGCGACGACCACATCAACAACACCCCGCGCCAGATCAACATCTACCAGGCGCTCGGCGCGACCGTGCCGAAGTTCGCGCACATGCCGATGATCCTCGACGAGCAGGGCGCCAAGCTGTCCAAGCGCACCGGCGCGGCCGACGTGATGCAGTACAAGGACGCCGGCTACCTGCCGCACGCGCTGATCAACTACCTGGCGCGGCTGGGCTGGTCGCACGGCGACCAGGAACTGTTCACGCTGGCCGAGCTGATCGCGCTGTTCGACGTCAAGGACGTCAATTCCAAGGCCGCGCGCCTGGACATGGCCAAGCTCGGCTGGGTCAACCAGCATTACCTGAAGAGCGACGACCCGGCGACGATCGCGCCGCAGCTGGCGTACCAGCTGCAGAAGCTCGGCGTGGACGTCGCCGCCGGCCCGGCCCCGGCCGACGTGGTGGTGGCGCTGCGCGAGCGCGTGCAGACGCTGAAGGAAATGGCCGAGAAGGCGCTGGTCTGGTACCGGCCGCTGACCGAATACGACGAGGCCGCGGTGGCCAAGCACTTCAGGCCCGGCGCGGAACTGGCGCTGGGCAAGGCGCGGGAACTGCTGGCGGGCCTGGCCGAATGGACCGCCGAGACGGTCGGCGCGGCCCTGCACGACACCGCCGCGGCGCTGGAGATCGGCATGGGCAAGGTCGCCCAGCCGCTGCGCGTGGCGATCACCGGCACCCAGGTCAGTCCCGACATTTCCCAGACGGTGTACCTGGCCGGCCGCGACGAGGCCTTGAAACGCATCGATGCGGCGCTTATCAAGGTAGCAGCGGCCTGACCGTACGGAGCCCGACATGTCCAAGCACGCCCACGCCTGTACCGATCCCCACCACCACGTCGACGACGCCAACGCGTTCGTGCGCGCGGTGGAGCGGGCGTGCGCCGAGCGCGGGCTGCGGCTGACGCCGATCCGCGCCAACGTGCTGCGCCTGATCGCCGACGCCGGCAAGCCGGTCAAGGCCTACGAGCTGCTGGAGTGGGTGCGCGAGGGCAGGAGCGTGGGCGCCGATGCGCCGCCCACCGTGTACCGTGCGCTCGACTTCCTGATGGCCAACGGCTTCGTGCACAAGCTCGAGTCGGTCAACGCCTTCGTCGCCTGCCACCACCCCAACAGCGCCCAGCACTCGGTGCCGTTCCTGATCTGCGACCGCTGCCACAGCGCGGTGGAACTGGAGGACCGCGAAGTGGTCGCCCAGCTCGATGCCCGCGCCAAGGCGCTGGGCTTCCGCCCGCAGGCGCAGACGCTGGAGGTGCATGGGCTGTGCGCGAAGTGCGCGACGCCATGACCGCCGCCGCGACGCGGTAGCCGTCCGGCGCGGGCGGCCCGGCCGTTCATCGGAGTGAATCCATGTGATCCGGCGGCAGGCCGGGCAGTGCTATGAAGGGCGCTCCCTCCCGAGCCAGCGGAGCGCGTCATGCAAGCCGAGAAGCTGTACCGCGGACGCCTGATCGACCATCTGCACCTGGTGGTGCGCGACCTGCCCGCAAGCCGGGCGTTCTACGAGGCGGTGCTGGACGTGCTCGGCGTGCCGATCGGCGGCGCCGGCGACGACTATTTCTGGGCGGACGAACTCTTCGTCTCCAGCGCCGACAGCGAAGCGGCGCTGGGCGAGCTGACCGGCCGCCACCACCTGGCCTTCCAGGCCGCCGACCGCGCCGCGGTGGATGCCTTCCATGCGGCTGCCCTGGCCAATGGCGGCCGGGACAACGGCAGGCCCGGCGAACGGCCCTACCACCCCGGCTACTACGCCGCCTTCGTGCTCGACCCGGACGGCAACAACATCGAGGCGGTGTTCCACGGCCCGGCGCAACGCAGCGCGGCCTCGGTCGAGGTGACGTTCTGAGGGACGCATGGCCGCGGGCCGAGCCTCCTGTGGGAGGGGCTTCAGC
>DNXT01000213.1:4967-5439 GCA_003505795.1 Lysobacteraceae bacterium
AGGGGCTTCAGCCGCGACCGGTCTTCCCGGTGACGTCCAGGCCGCTTGCGGATATCGATGCCAGGATCGCGGGCCTGGTCTCCGCCTCACGCCGCGCCGGCGTCCTCCCACGGCGGCGCCGTGCCCAGCCGTTCGACCAGGAAGTCGACGAAGCTGCGCACGCGCGGCGGCTGCAGCTGCCGCGCAGGCATCAGCGCGCTGATCTGCGAGGTGGGCGGAGGATGGTCGGGCAGGACCACCACCAGGCGCCCGGCGCGCAGGTCCTCGGCCACGTGCCAGAGCGAATGCACGGCGATGCCCTGGCCGGCGAGCACGGCCTCGCGCAGCAGTTCGCCGAAGTTGCTTTCGAAGCGGCTGGCCATGCGCACGCGGACCAGGCCGCCTTCGGGCGTGGTCAGCGTCCACACGTCCTGGCGGCCGTCGCGGCCCATCAGCAGCACGCCGGCGTGGCCGGCCAGGTCGGCCGGCGTGC
>DNXT01000004.1 GCA_003505795.1 Lysobacteraceae bacterium
TTGGTGGTCATCACCAGCACCACGTTCTTGAAGTTGGCCTCGCGCCCGTTGGTGTCGGTCAGCACGCCGCGGTCCATCACCTGCAGCAGGATGTTGAAGATGTCCGGGTGCGCCTTCTCGACCTCGTCCAGCAGCAGCACGCAGTGCGGGGTCTTGACGATCTTCTCGGTCAGCAGGCCGCCCTGGTCGAAGCCGACGTAGCCCGGAGGGGCGCCGATCAGGCGGCTGATCGAGTGCGGCTCCATGTACTCGGACATGTCGAAGCGGACCAGCTCGATGCCCAGTTGCAGCGCCAGCTGCTTGGTCACCTCGGTCTTGCCGACGCCGGTGGGGCCGGCGAACAGGAAGTTGCCGATCGGCTTCTCCGGGTTGCCGAGGCCGGAACGGGCCAGCTTGATCGCCGAGGACAGGGTCTCGATCGCCGGGTCCTGGCCGAAGATCACCATCTTCAGGTTGCGCTCCAGGTGCTGCAGCACGTCCTTGTCGGTGGCGCTGACCTGCTTGGCCGGGATCCGCGCCATCTTGGCGACGATGGTCTCGATCTCCTCGATGTCGATCAGTTCCTTGCGCACGCCTTCCGGCAGCAGGCGCTGGCGCGCGCCGGCCTCGTCCATCACGTCGATGGCCTTGTCCGGCAGCAGGCGGTCGCCGATGTGCTTGACCGACAGGTCCACCGCCGCCTGCAGCGCGTCGTCGGCGTAGGTCACGCCGTGATGCGACTCGTACTTGGGCTTGAGGCCCTGCAGGATCTCGTAGGTCTCGCCCACGGTCGGCTCGACGATGTCGATCTTCTGGAAGCGGCGGGCCAGCGCCCGGTCCTTCTCGAAGATGCCGCGGTATTCCTGGAACGTGGTCGAGCCGATGCAGCGCAGTTCGCCCGAGGCCAGCGCCGGCTTGATCAGGTTGGAGGCATCCATGGTGCCGCCCGAGGCCGAGCCGGCGCCGATGATGGTGTGGATCTCGTCGATGAACAGCACCGCGTTCGGCACCTTCTTCAGCGCGGTCAGCACGCTCTTCAGGCGCTTCTCGAAGTCGCCGCGGTACTTGGTGCCGGCCACCAGCGCGCCCAGGTCGAGCGAGTAGATCACCGCGTCGGCCAGGACCTCGGGGACCGAGGCCTCGACGATGCGCTTGGCCAGGCCCTCGGCGATCGCGGTCTTGCCGACGCCGGCCTCGCCGACGTACAGCGGGTTGTTCTTGCGGCGGCGGCACAGCACCTGGATGGTGCGCTCGATCTCGTCGGCGCGCCCGACCAGCGGGTCGATGCGGCCGTTGCGCGCCTGCTCGTTGAGGTTGGTCGCGAACTCGGTCAGGGCGTCGCCCTTGCCCTCGCCCTCGCCGGCCTCGCCCTTCTGCTCGCCTTCGCCCGAGGCGGCGCCCTCGCCGTCCTCGCCCAGCTTGGCGATGCCGTGGGAGAGGTAGTTGACGATGTCCAGCCGGGTGATGTCCTGCTGGTTGAGGAAATACACCGCGTGCGAGTCCTTTTCGCCGAAGATCGCCACCAGCACGTTGGCGCCGGTGACCTCCTTCTTGCCCGAGGACTGGACGTGGTAGACGGCGCGCTGCAGCACCCGCTGGAAGCCGAGGGTCGGCTGGGTGTCGCGGCCGTCGTCCTCGGCCAGCCGGGAGACCGAGGCCTCGATGGCCTGCTCCAGGTCGTTGTGCAGCCGCGGCGCGTCCGCCCCGCAGGCCTTGAGGACCGCCTGGGCGGAGGGATTGTCCAGCAACGCGAGCAGGAGGTGCTCGACCGTCATGAACTCATGACGGGCTTCGCGCGCCCGCTTGTAGCACTGGCCGATGGTTTGCTCGAGATCTTTGCTGAACATGGGTGACTCCGACGGCTGTTGCCAACAATATGCGGCTTCGGGTGTGATTTTCCACAACCCTATCGGATAGACGCGTTCAGATGGCGTTAGCACGCCGCTTCACCACAGTGTTGCGGTGGCGGGACGCCGGCTCAGGCCTGCTCCATCGTGCACAGCAGGGGGTGCTGGTGCATGCGCGAGAATTCGTTGACCTGGGCGACCTTGGACTCGGCCACCTCGCGGGTGAAGACCCCGCAGACGCCGCGCCCGCGGGTATGCACGTGCAGCATCACCTGGGTGGCCTTTTCCAGGTCCAGCGAGAAGAACTGCTGCAGCACGGTCACCACGAAATCCATCGGGGTGTAGTCGTCGTTGAGCAGCAGCACCTGGTAGCGCGGCGGCGGCGCGACTTCCGGCTTGCCGGTTTCGACCATTACGCCGTGGTCGTGGTCTTGATCGTGGGCGGTCTTGCGGGGCATCGGGCCATTATACGATGCGTGCCGCCGGGCATTGGACGATTCGTGCCACGGCCCGCACAATTCCATCCCCCGTCTCCTGTTCCGATCTCCCTGATGAAGTACCGCTACGCCCCGGTGTTCGCACTGGCGGCAGCCTTCTCCGGCGCACCCGCCGCCCTGGCCGCGCAGGCCGATGCCGCGCTCGGCGAGCAGCTGCGCCGTCTCGGCTACGACGTGGCCAGCGATGCCGACGGCACCTACCGGATCCTGTTCGGGCTCAAGGCCGACGACGGCGCCGAGCGCAGCCAGGTCACCTACGTCCGTTCCAGCGTCGAGCGCTACGGCAGCCTGCAGGTGCGCGAGATCTGGTCGCCGGCCTACCAGTCCGGCACCGACCAGCTGGACGCGGCGATCGCCAACCGGCTGCTGCAGGACTCGCAGGACAGCATCGTCGGCGGCTGGGTGCAGCAGCGCGGGACGGCGGTGTTCGTGGTCAAGGTCCCGGTGGGGCTGGACGACGCCGCGCTGTCGGACGCGCTGGAAGCGGCGACCCGCTCGGCCGACGCGATGGAAGCGGAGCTTTCCCCCGGCCAGGACGAATTCTGATGGCCGCGCCGGACCAACGCTGGCATCCGGACGTGACCGTGGCCACGGTGGTGGTGCGCGACGGGCGCCTGCTGCAGGTCGAGGAGGCGATCGGCGGCCGCCTGGTGATCAACCAGCCGGCCGGGCACCTGGAACCGGACGAGAGCCTGCTCGAGGCCGCGCTGCGCGAGACGTTCGAGGAAACCGGCTGGAAGGTGCGCCTGACCCACTACGTCGGCAGCTACCAGTGGACGGCCGGGAGCGGGCGCTGCTACCTGCGCTTCGCCTTCGCCGCCGAGGCCCTGCAGCACGACCCCGATGCCCGCCTGGACGAGGGCATCGTGCGCGCCCTGTGGATGACGCCCGAGGAACTGCGTGGCGCCGGCGAGCGCCTGCGCAGCCCGCTGGTGTGGCAGGTCGCGGCCGACTACCTGGCCGGCCAGCGCCACCCGCTGTCGCTGGTGCGGTACCTGGGATGAGCGCCCCGCGGATCATGGTCGGCATGTCCGGCGGGGTCGACTCGTCGGTGGCCGCGCTGCGGCTGGTACGCCAGGGCGAGCCGGTCGCCGGCCTGTTCATGCAGAACTGGGAAGACGACGAGGCGCTAGACGGCACGGGTGCCGCCGAAGGGAAGCCGAAGGCGGCCGGCAGCGGCGAGTGCCGCGCCGAGGACGACCGCCGCGACGCGGTGGCGGTCTGCGGCCTGCTCGGCATCCCGTTCCATTTCCGCAATTTCTCCGGCCAGTACTGGGCCGGGGTGTTCGAGCATTTCCTCGCCGAGTATGCCGCCGGCCGCACCCCCAACCCGGACGTGCTGTGCAACCGCGAGGTCAAGTTCAAGCATTTCCTCGACGCGGCGCGCGAGCTCGGCGCCGAGCGCATCGCCACCGGCCATTACGCCCGCGTCGCCCACCAGGGCGGGCGCTGGCGGCTGCTGCGCGGCGTCGACCGCGGCAAGGACCAGAGCTATTTCCTGCACCAGCTCGGCCAGGAACAGCTGGCGGCGACCCTGTTCCCGATCGGCGAACTGCACAAGAGCGAGCTGCGCCTGATCGCGCGCGAGGCCGGCCTGCCCACCCACGCCAAGAAGGACTCGACCGGCATCTGCTTCATCGGCGAGCGCGACTTCCGCGCGTTCCTCGGCCGCTACCTGCCGGCCCGCAGCGGCGAGATCCGCGACCCGCAGGGCCAGCGCATCGCCGAGCACCCGGGCGTGTTCTATTTCACCCTGGGCCAGCGCGAGGGGCTGAACATCGGCGGCGTGCGCGGCCGGCCCGCGGCGCCGTGGTACGTGGTCGGCAAGGACGTGGCGTCGAACGTGCTGTACGTGGACCAGGACCGCGAGAGCCCGTACCTGCAGTCGACCTGGCTGCGCTCGGAGCGCGCCCACTGGGTCGCCTGCGCGGCGCCGGCGCGGCGCTTCGAGTGCACCGCGCAGACCCGCTACCGCCAGGCCGACGAACCCTGCACGGTCCAGGTCGATGACGACGGTACGCTGCAGGTACGCTTCGCCCGGCCGCAGCGCGCCGTCACCCCCGGCCAGTCGCTGGTGCTCTACGACGGCGACGACTGCCTCGGCGGCGCGGTGATCGCCGCCACCGACGCGCCGCTGGAACGCCGGCTGGCCGGTTCTTCTCCATCCAACGAGGTAAGCCCCAGATGAGTTCTTCCATGGACAACCGTGTGCTGGCACTGGCGGGCGTGGCCCAGGCGCTGCAGCAGGTCCGGCGCATCGCCGAGACCGGCCAGTCCGAGGCCGCCACCGTGCGCACCGCCATGGACAGCGTGTTCCGCATCGACGCCGAGTCGCCGGTGCAGGTGTACGGAGCGGTGGCCGACCTGGCCCAGGGCCTGCGCCTGCTGCACAACTACTTCCGCAGCCAGGGCACCGACGAGATGCTGCCGCGGCTGGCGCTGGCGGTGCTGCAGCTGGAACGCCGCTTCGTGAAGGAGCCGGCGACGGTGGCGGCGGTCGCCAGCGGCATCGAGGCGGCGGCGCGCCAGGCCGGGACGCTCGGCGACAGCGCCCATCCGGACGTGCTGTCGGCGCTTGGCGGCCTGTACGCGGACACCATCAGCCACTTGCGGCCGCGGGTCATGGTCCAGGGCAACCCGCACTACCTCGGCCAGGCCGGCGTGGTCGCCGAGATCCGCGCCCTGCTGCTGGCGGCGGTGCGCTCGGCGGTGCTGTGGCGGCAGCTGGGCGGCAGCCTCTGGGATTTCCTGTTCTCCAAGCGCGCCATGATCGAGGCGGTGGAACGGGCGCTGCGCTGACCGCCGGCATGGCCGCTTGCGCCCTGCCGCAGCGCCCTGCCACGGTGGCGGCCGACGGCGGCAGCGCCGCCATCGGCGGGTGCCTTACGCCGGTGCAGGGATGAAGACCCGCATCCCGCACCGCGGCAATCGGCTAAAGACCCGGGGGGTACGGCCGATACAGCAACCGTGACTCTGCTGAGAACGCCCATGTATTCACGTCCCCTCATCCGCCTGGCAGCCCCGCTCGCCTTGACCCTGCTGTTCCCCTTCGCCGTCGGTTTCGACTGGCCCGCCTCGGCGCGCTGGGCGATCCTCGTGACCATGACGCTGAGCTGGCTGGGCTTCGCGGCCTGGGTCACCTACAGCCAGGCACGCCGCAATCCCGACCAGGCCCGCATCCTGCGCGAACAGGACCAGCTGCTGAACGAACTGCGCAGCTTCGTGAGCAACGAAGTGGACGGCTCGCGCGCCGAGGTCGAGCGGGCCCGCGACCTGATCCGCCAGGCGGTGTCGGGCCTCGGCAGCAGCTTCGACGCGATGAACCGCAAGTCGCGCCAGCAGAGCCAGGCGCTGGCCCGGATCGTGGACCGCGCCGGCGACGACGGCGGTGCCGGCGTCGACGTGGCGCGCTTCGCCCAGCACGCCAGCTCGCGGATGGAGCAGCTGGTCGAGGCGCTGGAGCAGGTCAGCGGCCAGAGCAACACCACCGTCCACCACATCGACGAGATGGCCCAGCACCTGGATGGCATCTTCGCGCTGCTGGAGGACGTCAAGTCGATCGCCGACCAGACCAACCTGCTGGCGCTCAATGCCGCGATCGAGGCGGCGCGTGCCGGCGAGGCCGGGCGCGGCTTCGCGGTGGTCGCCGACGAGGTGCGCAACCTGTCCGAGCGCTCGACCACCTTCAACGAGCAGATCCGCAAGCTGGCGCACAGCTCCAAGGACGCCATCGCCAAGGTCCGCGAGACCGTCTCGCACATGGCCTCGCGCCACATGGACCGCTCCCGCGAGGCGCGCCACGAAGCGGCGGCGATGCTCGACAACGTCGCCCAGATCAACGCCTCGCTGGGCGAAGGCATGCGCGAGATCTCCGAATGCGGCCGCGCGATCGACAGCAGCGTCGCCGAAGCGGTGCGCGCGCTGCAGTTCGAGGACATCGCCACCCAGACCCTGAGCAGCGTGCACACCCACCTGGACCGGCTGACCGCGATCAACCGCGAGGCGGTGGCCCTGCAGGAACTGCTGCACCGCAACGGCGGCGTGTTCGACAGCGACCTGATCGCCGCGCTGCAGAAGGTCGGGGCCCGCCTGCGCGACATGCGCCACGAGTGGGAGCGCCCGCCGCACAAGCCGGTCGCCCAGCAGAACATGGGCGCGGGCACGGTCGAGCTGTTCTGAGCAGGCAATGCTCGGCATCCCGGATCACCACGGATCCCCGGCCCATGCCGGGGTTTCGCTTTCCCGAAACCAGGACCCCTCGGCGCAGCGCATGACCCTGTTCCACTCCCAACCGAACGCGGCCGAGCCGGCGCCGGCCGGGGCGTCCGACCGGCACCCCGCCCGCCGGGTGCATCCGTTCCACGCGCTGGAGCGGCACGCCCATGCCGAACTGAAGGCGATGTCGGCGTCGCCGGCGCCGGCAGGGCCGGAGCACGAACTGCTGGCCGCGCTGGGCTGGGACCTCGGCCTGAGCGGCGACGAGCTGCCCTGACCCCGGCCGCCGCACGACCGATGGCAGATGCCGCAGCGTCCGGGCGCGCCTACGGTGCGGCGATCGCTCCCGTCGGCCGCGCGCATGCACACCGATCCCGATCGACGCCGGCCGCGACCGGCCTGCTGGCGGCGATGCTGCTGGCGGCGCCTGCCTGCGCCGACGACCGCGGCGAGGTCATGGCCGCCGATGCCGCCTACTGGGACGCCTAAGACCGCTGCGACATGCCGGCGATGGCGGCCGCTGCTCACGCCCGACGTCGAGTTCTATCACGACCGTAGCGGGCTGAGCGCCGGCCGCGAGGCGCTGATCGCTTCGCTGCAGGAGGACCCGTGCGCGGATCCGGCGATGCGACTGCGGCAGGTGGCGGTGGCGGGCAGCCTCGATTTCCATCCACTGGCCGGCGGCTACGCGCTGCTGCAGGGGCGCCACGCGTTCCGGGTGGAGCGTGCCGGCAAACCGGATATACCGATGCCGGGGTGTCGTTCAGCCTGCTCTGGCAGGAGCGCGACGACGCCTGGCGGATGTACCGGATCGTGAGCTTCGACCACCACCCGCTGCGCGCTGCGCCGCTGCCGGCGACCGCACGGAACGTACCGGCGGCGGTCCTGCGCCGCTATGCGGGGCATTACCGCTCGCCGGAGTCCGGCGCGATCGAGGTGACGCTGGCCGGCACGCAGTTGATGCTGCGCTCCGGCGGCCTGGAGATCTTGCTGGTGGCTATCGGCGCGGCGACCTTCTCCGCCGGAGGGCGCGGCCTGGACTTCGAGTTCGTGATGGAAAACGGGAAGGCGGCCCGGCTGCGGGTCATCGGGCACGGCGCCACGGTGACGGTGGCGGAACGGCAGGACCAGGGCGCGTCGCCCATTGCCGGGCAGGAGCAGGTGTGCGGGCTTGTGCGGAGGGACCTGCATAAGGCCCGCCGGGAATGAAGTTCCTCCCACGACAGGGGACATGCCCCCGGTCGCGGGGAACCATCGAGGGCACGGCCCGACGCGGCCGGCTCAGGCGCCGGCGACGGACAGCCGGCGCCCCAGGCGCCCGCCGATCTCCGCTTCGCGCAGCCACTGCGCCATGTCGCGCGGCACCAGCGGCCGCGAATAGAAGTAGCCCTGGATCTCGTCGCAGCCCTGCTGGCGCAGCAGCGCGTCCTCCTGCACCGTCTCCACGCCCTCGGCCACCACCTGCATGCCCAGCGCATGGCCGAGATGCACGATCGCCTGGGTGACCTCGGCGGTATTGGCGTCGGCGAGCATGCCCTGCACGAAGCTGCGGTCGATCTTCAGCCGCTGCACCGGGAAACGGTTGAGGTAATGCAGGTTGGAGAAGCCGGTGCCGAAATCGTCGACCGCCAGCAATACGCCGTTGCGCTCGAACAAGTCGAAGGTCTGGCGCAGCGCATCGGTGTCGCGGATCAGCGCCGACTCGGTCAGCTCCAGCTCCAGCCGGTTGGGCGGCCAGCCGTTGTGCGCGCAGATCTCCAGCACCCGTTCGGCGAAACCGCGGTCGCGCAGTTGCACCGCCGAGACGTTGACCGCGACCCGGCTGAAGCTCAGCCCGGCGCGGTCCCAGACCACCGCCTGGCGGCAGGCCTCGCCCAGCACCCAGTCGCCCAGGCGCACGATCTCGCCGCATTCCTCGGCGATGGGGATGAACTCGGCGGGGCTGCAGAAGCCGTGCCCCGGCCGGTTCCAGCGCATCAGCGCCTCGATCGCCGGCGCCGATTCGTCGGTGGTGTTGACCAGCGGCTGGTAGACCAGGGTGAATTCGTCGCGGTCGAGCGCGCCGTGCAGCGCGTGCTCCAGCTCGAGGCGGCGCTGCGCCCGCTGCAGCACGTCCTGGCTGTAGTAGTGGTAGGTGTTGCGCCCGGATTCCTTGGCCGCGTACATGGCCGCGTCGGCCGCCCGCAGCAGGCTGTCGAAGTCCGGCAGGTCCGCGTCCTGCATGGCGATGCCGATGCTGGCGCCGACCTTCAGGGTGATGTGCTCCTTGCGCAGCGGCTCGGACAGCGCCGCGATCAGCTTGCGCGCCACGTGGCCGGCGTCCTGCGGCTCGGCCAGGTCGCGCAGCACCACGATGAACTCGTCGTCGCTGAAGCGGCCGAACAGGTCGTTGTTGCGCAGGTGCTGGTGCAGCCGGGTCGCGGCCAGCTTGAGCAGGGTGTCGCCGGTGGCGTGCCCGAACGAGTCGTTGATGCTCTTGAAGCCGTCCAGGTCCACCAGCAGCATCGCCAGCGTGCCGCCCTGCGCACGGCTCTGCTCCATCGCCTTTTCGGCCTGCTCGCGCAGCAGGAAGCGGTTGGGCAGCCCGGTCAGGCGGTCGTAGTGGGCCAGCAGCTCGATCCGCTCGTTGGCCTCGCGCTCGCGGGTGATGTCGCGGAACAGCGCGATGAAGCGTGGCGGCAGCCCGTCGCGCCTGTCGAGTTCGATCAGCACCTGCACCCAGATGCGCTGCCCCGAGCTGCGGTAGAAGCACAGCTCCAGCTGTTCCGGCAGGCCGCCCTCGGCGATCCGCAGCAGCGCCGCCTCGAACGCGTCGCGCGAGTCCTGCGTGTACAGCGACAGCGCCTGCTCCAGGGTGATCGATTCCTTGCGCAGGCCGTGGATGCGGTAGCACTCCTCGGTCCACTGCATGCGCCGGGTCTCGACCTCGATCTCGCAGCCGCCGATCTTGCCCAGCGCGGACACGCGGTTGAGCAGTTCGGTGCGCCAGCGGATCAGCGCGTCGGTCTGGCGCTGCTCGGTGACGTTCTGCGCCTGCCCCAGCAGGCGGGTGATTGCGCCGTTGCCGTCGAACACCGGCTGCGCCCACACCCGCAGGTGCTGGCTGCCGATGGTCGCGCCGCCGCCGATCTCGATCTCGAAGTGGACCGGCACGCCCTCGTTGCGGATCCGCCGCCAGGCGCTGCGCAGTTGCACGCGCGACTCGGCATTGAGCAGGCGCAGCAGGTGCCGCGCGCGGTCCAGGCGCTGACCGGCGAAACGGATCTGCTCCAGGAAGTCCGCCGACACCCACAGGCTGTCGCGCGTGCACTCCCAGGACCAGCTGCCCATGCTGGCGATGCGCTGGGCTTCTTCCAGCTGGGCCTGCTGCTCGCGCAGCTGCTGCTCCAGCAGCTTCTGCTGGTGGATGTCGGTATGAGTGCCGACCATCCGCAGCGGGCGGCCGTCGGCGGTACGCGCCACCACCCGGCCGCGGTCCAGGATCCAGCGCCATTCGCCGTCCAGCTGGCGCAGCCGGAACTCGGCGCTGTAGGTGTCGGTATGCCCGTCCAGGTGCGCTCGCACGGCCTCGCTGACCCGCGCGTGGTCCTCCGGGTGGATCAGGCCCGACAGCGCGGCCAGGTTCTGCGGCAGCGACTGGTCGTCGTACCCCAGCATCCGCTTCCAGCGCTCGGACCGGTAGACCACGTCGGACGGGATGTCCCAGTCCCACAGCCCGTGCTCGGCGCTGTCCAGGCCGATCTCCCAGCGGCTGGTGCCTTCGGCCCCGACCGGCTCGGGCACGCTCAGGGTGAACGCCAGCAACCGGCCGTCGCCGTCGTGGACCGCGCGCAGGAAGCCGTCCAGGCGGCGGCCGCCGGCGGCGGGCAGTACGCAGGGACGCATGCCGCCGGTCTGCACCAGCTGTTCGCGGTTGCCGGCCAGCAGCTCGGCATAGCTCGCCAGGGTGGACGTGAGGCCGAGCGATTGCGCCACCCGGTTGGCGGCCAACGGCCGCCCGTGGGCGTCAAGCACCACAACCGCCGAGGTCAGCGGGTGTTGCAGCATGCTCGCGATGACGCCTGAATCCACTCTGGGAAGCTCCGAAGTTCCCCCGCGTCCGGGGGTCATTGGAGATAGCGGCCCGTCCCGGGATTAGTTGAGGGCCGCCAGCCCGGTGGCGGCCGGAGCGCGTCAGGCCCTTTGAGACGGGTGCGAAGCGCCCGGACCGGCTGGCCGCCAGCGGCATGGCGCCG
>DNXT01000001.1:0-2380 GCA_003505795.1 Lysobacteraceae bacterium
ACTTCAGTCCCGACGCTTTGCCGGCAAGGCCCGTCGGGACTGAAGTCCCTCCCACAGAAAGGCCGGGGCAAAGCGATGGCCTTCGAGCGTCCGCCTCGAACCGGAACAGGGCCCAAGAGATCCTCGCGCACGGATGTGCGGCGCCTTCGTGAGGGGCTCACGAAAAAGCCCCCCGGCAGTACCCGGGGGGCTCTCTCGGCCCGCGCCGGCGTTACTGGCGCGCGACCAGGCTCACGTTGCCGAAGCTGGCTTCGCCGACGACCTTCACGTAATAGGTACCGGCCTGCGGCGTGTTGAAGCGCACCGTCTCGCTGGTGCCGGTGCGTGCCGACTTGGCGTCGTAGGCGGTGGCGCTCGGCTCGGCCTCGAAGCTCACGTACAGCGAGACGTTGCCGCTGCCGCCGTAGGTCAGGAAGCTGAGCACCTTGCCGGCCTCGGCGGTGAAGCTGAACAGCGCTTCGCTGCCGGCACTGCCGCTCAACCCGCCCACCACCACCTTGTTGGTCAGCGGCGTCGCCGCCGGTGCGCATTCCTCCACCTCCGGATCGCACGGCACTTCCAGCGCCTTGTCGAGCGCGGCCTTGGCGTCGACGATGCCGCTGCCGATCGGCGTGCTGGTCGGCGGCGACACCGGGAACGGACGCGCGGTCTGCTTGAGCAGCGCTTCCACCGCCGCCGGCGTCAGCGGATCGCCGCCGCCGGCGATGACCGCGCTCTGCACCAGGGCGACGGTCGCGGCGACGTGCGGCGAGGCCATCGAGGTGCCGCCCATGCCCATGTAGGTGTAGGCGCCGGAGGTCGGCGTGGTGGCGCCGTTGTAGCCGGCCTGCCAGACGTAGCCGCCCGGGTTGCCGTCGACGCTGCCGCCGCCGCCCGGCGCCGACAGGTCGACCTTGGCACCGTAGTTGGAGTAGTAGGTGATGCCGCCGGTGATGCGGGTGGCGCCGACCGTGATCACGTTGTCGCAGCTGGCCGGCGAATGGTTGGCCGCGTTCTCGCCGCTGTTGCCGGCGGCCACCACCACGGTGGTGCCGCGCGACACCGCGCTGTTGATCGCCTCCTGGCTGAGCGCGTCGCAACTGCCGCCGCCGCCCAGGCTCATGTTGATCACCTCGGCCGGGTTGGCGTTGTCCGGCACCCCGTCGACGTGGCCGCCGGAGGCCCACACGATCGCGTCGGCGATGTCGGAGGTGTAGCCGCCGCAGCGGCCGAGCACGCGCACCGGCAGCACCGTGGCCTTGTGCGCGACGCCGGCCATGCCGATGCCGTTGTTGGTCGCCTCGGCGACCGTGCCGGCGACATGGGTGCCGTGCCAGGAGCTGTCGCTGATCGGCGACGGTTCCGGATCGGTGTAGCACTCGCCCGCGACGGGGTTCCAGTCGCCGTAATCCAGCGCGCCGGGCACCCGCTCGTCGGTCGGGCGCCGGGACACGAAGGCGTCGGTGATGAAGTCGTAGCCTTCGAGCACGCTCAGCGGGCTGTCCGGATGGTCGTACAGGATGCCGGTGTCGAGCACCGCCACCACCACGCCCTCGCCCTGCGAGATGTCCCAGGCCGCCGGCGCGTTGATGCCGCCGTTGGCGTTGCTGTAGTGCCACTGGTAGGTGGCGTAGTACTGATCGTTGGGTACCAGCGCCGGCGTCACGGCGGCCTTCTTGATTTCCACCGGCCGCAGCAGGCGGTCGACCGCGGCGTACTGCACGCCGGGGTCGGCGGCGATCTCGGCCACCACCTTGTCCAGCTCGACGCGGCTGAGCTTGCCGCTCAGCCGGATCAGGTCGGCGCCGGTGCCGAGCTTGCGCACGTGGCTGGCCTTGAGCGCGGTGGCCTTGCCGGCGCGGGTCAGCGCCGACTGCACTGTCGCCAGCTTGAGACTGTTCGCACCGGCGGCGCCGCCGTCCTTGTAGCGCACCACGATGCGGTTGCTGGCCTGCACGTCGGCGGGCGCGGCCTTGGCCGGTTCCTTGACCAGCAGTTTGGGTTCGGCGGCATGCGCGCTGGAGATTCCCAGCACCGCTGCCAGCACCGAGCCGGCCAGGACGTTGAGGCGGAGATTGTTCTTGTCGATCACGTTGAAGTCCTCTTCGGTTTTTCGTGGATCAGGCGACAGTTGCGGCCATGGCACTTCCATGCGAATCCGTTGGCCGGCCCAGCCAAGGTTCCTGCCCGCCCCCTCGGGCCTTGCAGGTTCTGCGGCGGAGCCCGCAGGCAGGCTCCGCCGCGGCGCTTACCAGCCGAAGCCGGCGCCCACGCCCACCGACTTGTCGTCGCCGCTGAACGCGCCGCCCAGTGTGATCGTCGCACGCTCGCTGAGCGCGCGCTGGTAGCCGATCGACAGCGCCGACTCGCCGCTCTGGAAGCCGACGCCGACGCCGACGCG
>DNXT01000001.1:2550-3017 GCA_003505795.1 Lysobacteraceae bacterium
CCGACGCCGACGCCGACGCGGTTGTCGGTGCGGATGCCCGCGGCGCTGGTGGCCATGTTCAGCATCGCCGCGTTCATCGCGCCCTGGCGGTCGATGCGGCGGTCCTGGCGACGCAGGCGGTCGTCGATCTCGCCCTTGTACATGTCGAAGCTGTCGGCCATCGCGGCGTAGCGGTTGTCGGTGTAGCTGTTGGCGGCGGCAATGCCGTTGTCCAGCTGGCCCTTGTTGACCGCGTCGGTGGCCTGGGTGCCGGCGGCGACATTGGCGACCTGGCGCTCGTTGCCGGCACTGCCCACCGACACGGTGTTGGCGCGATCGGCGACCGAACCCTGGCCCAGCGCCACCGCACCTTGCGCCGATGCCGTGGCGCCCTGTCCGACCGCGGTGCCGGAGGCCGCGGTGACGCTGGCGCCTTCGCCCATCGCCACCGCGTTGGTCGCCACCGCGGCGATGCTGGCGTTGGCACC
>DNXT01000375.1 GCA_003505795.1 Lysobacteraceae bacterium
CCGCCGAGCACGCGGGTGACGCCGTTGCGGTACCACTCGTACGACCACCACAGGCCGGTCAGCGCTACCAGCAGGTAGACCAGCAATACCCAGGTGCCGACGACCGAATGCAGGCTCCACAGGAAGCTGCGGCCGCTGCGCCGCCATTCCACCGACAGCCAGCTGCGCCAGCGGGTCCACTGTCTGGGCCAGCGCAGGTACAGGCCGGACAGGCAGAAGAACACCAGCGCGATCGCACAGGCGCCGGTGACCGCCTTGCCGGTGTCGCCGGCCACCAGCCGGCGATGCAGGTCCTCGACGAACTCGAAGAAATGCATCCCGCGCAGTTCGCCCAGCACCTGGCCGGTGTGCGGATCGAAGTAGCGCGTGTGCTGCCCGCCCTCGAAGCGCATCGACGAAGGCCACACCCCGGTGGCATCGATGCGCAGGCGCTGCAGCTTGCGATCCTGTCCTTCGCCGGCCCTGGCGACCAGTTCGGTCAACGGCAGCGCCGCGGCACCGGCCTCGTAGCGTTCGCCGACCTGCCGCAACGGCGGATTCAGCGCCCGCAGCAACTCATCCTGGAACGACATCGTCGCGCCGGTGATGCCCATCAGCGCCAGCACGGTGCCGGCGCTGATGCCCAGGAACCAGTGCAGCTGGAACAGCACGGTCTTCAGCACGGCCGCACCGCGTGCGCAGGAACACGGCGTGGCACGATGGCCGGCGGCGAGGCCGGTACCGTCAAGTCAGCAATGGAGTGCATGCTCGGGGGGAGAAACTGGGGCGCCTGACAGGGATATCGTCGCCGCAAGATCTGCAAATGGGTTTCATTCGCAATCTATCAGTCCCCTCCGGCCAGTTCAATGCGGCCACCAAAAGCACCGCTCCTGGACGCGCTTGCGCGCCCGTCCCGTTCAGGCCGCCAGCCCGGTGCCGAGACGCTCCGACGCCGGCGCCGACTTCCCCAGCGCCGCATGCAGCACCGCCAGATGCACGACCAGCGCAAGCTGCGCCGTCTTGCTGTCGTCGCCGGCCTGCCACGCATGGACATCCTGGCGGGCCTCGGCGGGAAGCAGCCGCATTAGGCGGCCTTGGTCCAGCGCACGTGCACAGCGATCCAGCCGCGCGGCGAACCGGATCGCCGCCGCCACCTGCAACAGCGCCTGCACCGCACAGGCGATGGCAACCAGCAGCAGCACCGTGGCGTAGCCGGGGCCAGGATGCGCCTGCCACCACAGGATCAGCAGCACCGCCAGCGTGCGCCATCCCGGCGGTCCCGGCCGCAGCCGCCTGGACCAGTGCATGCAGGCGCCGCTCGACACGATCGAGTACACCGCCAGCGGCGCCAGCCATGCTCCACTCCAGGCCGACCACGCCAGGCCGACCGCGCCGAGCAAAGGTATCAGCCAGGGCGGCGGCAGCGCCCGGCGCAGATAGCCACGGCGCACATCGCCCACCAGCAGCTGCAGATTGCGCCCGCCCATGCCTTCGCCCATCGCCGCGATCCCGATCGAACCCGCTTCGATGCTGTGCCCGGACATGTCGTAGAAAGGTCGGACGGCGGCGTCGCCGCGTCCAGCCGTCGATCCGGTACCGCTCCGCTTCGGAGGAGCACGAGCCGAAAAGCGCGTTGATCTTGTTCTCCACCCGGATGCGCTCGCCGTTGCCCTGGCCGACCACGCGCGCCAGCCGGACGAACGCGCCCGTCGGAGCGCTGCTGCGCCTCGCGCTCGCGCAGTTGGTCCTGGATCTCCCGCAATGCGCTCGTTGATCGACTTCAATTGCGCGTACGCCGGCGCCACCGCGTCCCATGACGGGGCCAGGCCGGCGATCTCGGCCCTGACGTCGGCGAGCCTGGCCGCAGCGGCGATCCGTTCGGCCTTGATCTGCAGGACGGTCAACTCGTCGGCGAGCTGGCCGACCGATAGCGGGGTCGTGATCCTGCCGATGCCGACGCCCGTGGCCGGTGCGGTCATCGCGTCGGCAAGGCGTGATCCCGGGCCTCGCGCAATCGGGAAACGGTCATGGACGGCGCCGTCACGTCGCCGCGTGCACCGCCTGCAGCGCCTCGCCGACGATGCCCAGCGCGATCGTGTGCGGCGAGGACGGTCCCAGCCGCTGTCCGGCGGGCAGCCGCAGCCGGGCCAGCTGCGCCTCGGCGTAGCCCTCCGTGCGCAGCTGCCGCAGCCGCGCCGCGCGCTTGCTGCGACTGCCGAGGACGCCGATGCAGGCCGCCTCGGTATCCAGTCCCTTGCGGATCACCTGCAGGTCGGTCGCCGCATCGTGGCTGAGGCTGTAGAGCGCGCAGCGCCGATCCAGTTCCAGTTCGGCCAGCGCCTGCTCCAGGCTGCGGCGATCGTAGTGCTCGCTGCGCAGCCCCGGCGGCGGCTCGCCGGGACCGTGCGGCCGGATCACCCTGACCTCCACGCCCAGCTGCGCGGCCATGGCGACCATCGGCAGGATCGCCGGGTCCGCCCCCACCAGCACCAGCCGCGGCGGCGGCGGGTAGCGCTGCAGGAACTCGCCGGGCTGCCGCTCCGGCAGCGCCGGAAAGCGTATCCTGCCGCTGCGGCGATCGATGGCCACGTGCAGGGTGCGCCGCCACCGCCGCGCGGTACGCCAGCGCGCCAGGTATTCGCCCAGCGCGGGCATCGGCCGCACCAGGATGCCGATGCCGCCGCCGCAGCCGAGCTGGATGTCCAGCACTTCGCTGCCTTCGCCGTAGCGCAGCCAGCGCGGACGGCCATCGGCCAGTGCCGCCAGCGCCTCGTGCGCGACCGCCGCTTCGACGCAGCCGCCGGACACGTAGCCGGCGATCCGGCCGTCGTCGCGGACCGCCATCTCGCTGCCCGGCGGCCGCGGCGACGAACCGCGCACCTCCATCAGGGTCGCCAGCGCCACCGCATGCCCGTCCCGGTGCCAGTCGCTCAGCACCGGCAGCAGGTCCTGGCTCAGCGCATACGCCGGCCAGGCCGGCCACGCCGCCTCGAGCGGCCAGGCGGCGACCGGCGCGGACGCGGCGACGCTCAAGCGTGCACCCTCCATTCGGGCATGCCGGCGAGCAGCTTGTCCAGCGTGACCGGATAGTCGCGCACGCGCACGCCGGTGGCGTTGTAGACCGCGTTGGCGACCGCGGCACCGACGCCGCAGATGCCCAGCTCGCCCACGCCCTTGGCCTTCATCGGCGAAGTGGTCGGATCGACCTCGTCCAGGAACACCACCTCCTGGTGCGGGATGTCCGCGTGCACCGGCACCTCGTAGCCGGCCAGGTCGTGGTTGACGAAGAAGCCGAGCCGCTTGTCGATCACCAGTTCCTCCATCAGCGCCGCGCCGGCGCCCATGGTCATCGCGCCGATCACCTGGCTGCGCGCCGATTTCGGATTGAGGATGCGGCCGGCCGCGCATACCGCGAGCATGCGCCGGATCCGGATCTCGGCGGTCGCCGCATCCACCCCCACTTCGACGAAATGCGCGCCGAACGTCGACTGCTGGTACTTCTTGGCCAGGTCGCCGTATTCCATGCTGTCCTCGGCGACGAGCCGCCCCTGCTGCGCGGCCTCGGCCAGCGATACCCGCCTTGCGCCCGCGCGCACCTCGCCGTCGGCGAACGCGGCGGCCGCGCCATCCAGCCCGGCATGCCGGGCGATGGCTTCGCGCAGCTTCACGCAGGCGGCGTAGACGCCGGCGGTGGAACTGTTGGCGCCCCACTGGCCGCCGGAGCCGGCCGATACCGGGAAGCGCGAGTCGCCCAGCCGCACGTCGACGCGCTCCAGCGGCACGCCGAGCATCTCCGCCGCGGTCTGGGCGATGATCGTGTAGGAACCGGTCCCGATGTCGGTCATGTCGGTCTCGACGCTGATGCGGCCCCCGGGCTCGAGCGCCACGCGCGCGGCCGAGCGCATGTTGAGGTTGTTGCGGAACGCCGCGGCCATGCCGATGCCGACCAGCCAGCGGCCGTCGCGCACGCTGGC
>DNXT01000168.1:0-590 GCA_003505795.1 Lysobacteraceae bacterium
TGGCTCGGATGCGGCGCGTGCGTCGGTCCTCGCTGCGCTGCTCGACGGCCGCCGGATCCGCGAGGACCCCGGCTTCGGCCCGCTGTTCCCGCGCCTGGCGGATGCGATCGCGGCAGGACGGGCCTGGCGCGAGCGCAGGGTCCGACCAACGTCGGGCCTCCCGCACGGCACCGCATCGGCGATCCGCCTTGCTCAGGCGACGGCGCTCGCCACGACGCCGCGTCAGCCGGCGATGCCGTCGAGTTCGGCCACCACCTCGGCCGGCAACACGAGGTCGGCCGCGGCCAGGTTCTCGCGCAGGTGCGCGACCGACGAAGTGCCGGGGATCAGCAGCAGGTTGGGCGAGCGCTGCAGCAACCACGCCAGCGCCACCTGCATCGGGGTGGCGCCGAGGCGGCCGGCCACCGCCGACAGCGTCGACGACTGCAGCGGCGAGAATCCGCCCAGCGGGAAGAACGGCACGTAGGCGATGCCGTCGCGGGCGAGATCGTCGATCAGCGCCTCGTCCTGGCGATGGGCGATGTTGTACATGTTCTGCACGCACGCGATCTCGGTGATGGCGTGCGCCTCGGCAACCTGCGCGGCGGTGA
>DNXT01000168.1:764-3536 GCA_003505795.1 Lysobacteraceae bacterium
CGGCAACCTGCGCGGCGGTGACGTTGCTCACCCCGATGTGCCGCACCAGCCCCTGCCGGCGCAGCTCGGCCAGCGCCTGCACCTGTTCGGCGATCGAGCCCTCGGCCGGGCCATCCACCTTGAACATGATGCGCAGGTTGACCACGTCCAGCGCCTCCAGGCCGAGGTTGCGCAGGTTGTCGTGCACCGCCCGGGCCAGGTCCTGCGGCGCGTACGCCGGCAGCCACGCCCCGTCCTCGCCGCGGCGGGCGCCGATCTTGGTGACCAGGGTCAGGTCGTCCGGATACGGATGCAGCGCCTCGCGGATCAGCTGGTTGGTCACGTGCGGACCGTAGAAGTCGCTGGTGTCGATATGGTCCACGCCCAGCGCGACCGCCTCGCGCAGCACCGCCAGCGCCGCGGCGCGGTCCTTCGGCGGCCCGAACACGCCCGGCCCCGCCAGTTGCATGGCCCCGTAGCCCAGCCGCCTCACGCTGCGGCTGCCGAGGGCGAAGGTGCCCGCCTTGTCGATGTCGCTCATGGTCCGTCTCGCTCCGATAGGGTGTAGCAGCACCATAGGAAGCATTCGCCGGGTTGGGAATTCGCATTCCGTGCGTTGCAGGGGGGCGGCTCGAACGCCAGGGAAACTGCCCGTTCAACGCGTCTGGCGGCGGCCGGCGGCCGGCTTCACGTCGCAGGCTTTCAGGTTGGCCCCGTTGCCGTACGGTGCAGGCGATTCCCCCCGAAGGCATCTCTGTGGGAGGGACTCCAGTCCCGACAGGCCCTACCGGCAAAGCGTCGGGACTGAAGTCCCTCCTACAGGCCATCCGAATGCGGTCCGAGGGTGGTGCGGGACAAGCCCGACAAGGAAACAGGTCACGCGGATTCGATCATGGCGAGCCGATGGCACGTATCGGAGCACGTCAACCCGCCCGATACCCGCGATGGCCGGTGCTCAGCGCTCGCGCTGCCGCATCGCCGTCAGCGCGATCAGCCGCGACACCACCACCGCGATGTACATGACCCCGGCGAACATCGCCAGCATGGTCAGCGCGCGGGCGGCGGGCGTCACCGGCACGATGTCGCTCAGGCCCACGCCCGACATCAGGCTGAAGCTGAGGAACAGCAGTTCCAGCCAGCTGCGCGCATGCATCGGATCGGCCGCACCGCTGAAGCTGCCGGGCGCCAGCGCCTGGCAGGCGGAGAAGGCGAACGCGAAACCCCAGGCCAGCAGCGTGAACGTGGCGCCGGCGGCCAGCAGCTCGTCCATGGTCACCTCGTGGTCGTCGAGCATGTAGAACATCAGCCCAGCGGCGGCGTAGAAGTACAGCAGCGACTCCAGCACCTGCGCGAACGCCTGCAGCGGCCACACCTGCAGGAAGTTCGCCAGCAGCGACAGCGCCACCGACGGCGCCGCCAGCGCCCAGGCCACCCAGTCCGACGCGGTGCCGCGGTTGACCACCCAGATCACCAGCGCCAGCACCAGCATCCCGAACGCACCGAACAGGGCGCGGCCGAGCGAGGTGTTCTCCATCAGCGGATACAGCAGCAGGCCCATCAACTGCACCGCCAGCAGGATGCCGGCCGGGTGGCGGCGGAGCGTTCGCAGGCCCTGCAGCAGCCGGCGGTTCATGCGGTCTGTCCCTGCACGTCGGAAGCCTTGGGTTGTCCCGGATGGGAGGATCGGCAGGCGCATTGTTCGAGGGAGGCCAGTCAAGCGGCCGTGCAGAAGGAAGCCCGACCGGTTGTCCCGGCCTGCGCGGGCAGGGCGGAACTCCTGGCGATCGACCCTGGTCGGGCGAAACCGCACGCGGTTGCCGATTGCCACTTTCCGCGCACGGCGGCGTACCTGTCGGCCAGCGTGGTTGCGATGTTCGGCCTGGCTGCGGGCGCGCTTCCCCTGCGCCCGGGTGAACGCACCTGTCGGCCGGGCCGGCCGCCGCGCCGAACCGATATCCACGGCGCTAGACTTACGCGATTGATCCACGAAGCAGTGCCATGTCCCCCATCAAGCAACAAGCGCACACGCTGATCGACGCGCTGCCCGAGGCCGCCGGCTGGGACGACGTGGTCCGCGCCATGGACGCGGCCCGCTTCCAGGAAGCGGTCGAGGACGGGATCGAGGCGGCGGACCAGGGCGCCTTCGCCGGCCCGGAGCGGCTGAAGGCGACGTTCGCCAAATGGGGCGTTGATGCTGCGGCGTGAGTGGACAGCCCCGGCCGTCAGGCAGCTCGAACACGCCCAGGATCGCTATCACGCCATCAACCCGGCGGCGGCCACGGCGCTGGCGCAGCGGGTGCTGGACGCGGCACGGACGCTGGCCGAGCAACCCGTGCTGGGGCGCGCGGGCCGGGTAGCGGGAACGCGCGAGTGGCGGGTCGGCCAGACCCCGTACGTGCTCGTGTACCGCGTGCGGGGCGATGCGCTGGAGGTGCTGCACGTCTGGTGCAACCCGCAGGACTGGATGCCGCGCGCCGAACCCACGATCGAACGCTTCGAACCATGGATCGCCGCGCTGATCAGCGCGTCGCTGCATCTGCTGATGGTGCTGGCCCTGATGTCCGCCTCCACGCTTCCCATAACGCCGCCGCAGGGCGCCGCCAGCGGCGGCAGGATGAAGGTCGATTTCGTCGGCGAGACGTCCGGGCCCGAGCAGTCCGCACCGCCGAGCCCGCCGCCGCCGCCCGCAACCTCGCCGGTCCGGTCCACGCTGGTCAAGGAAGCCAAGAACCCCTTGCCCCCCGACGCGGCCGGCCGCGTGGCGGCACGCCGCCCCGTCCCGCCCGTGCAAGA
>DNXT01000355.1 GCA_003505795.1 Lysobacteraceae bacterium
TGTCGGTGGGCTCATCGGCGAACAGGATCCGCGGCCGGCCGACGAAGGCGCGGGCCAGCGCCACCCGCTGCTGCTCGCCGCCGGACAGCTGGCGCGGGTAGTGGCGCGCGCGCTCCTTCAGTCCCACCGCCGCCAGCACCTCGCGCACGCGCGCCGGATCGTCGCGGCCGGCCAGCTCCAGCGGCAGCGCGACGTTCTCCTCGGCGGTCAGCGACGGCAGCAGGTGGAAGCTCTGGAACACGAAGCCGACCGCGCGCGCGCGCAGCGCGGCGCGCGCTTCCTCGTCGAGCGCGCCCAGTTCCTGGCCGGCGAGCACGATGCGTCCGCGCGTGGGCAGGTCCAGCCCGGCCAGCAGCCCGAGTAGAGTGGTCTTGCCGGAGCCGGAGGCGCCGACGATCGCGACGCTGTCGCCTTCATCGATCGTCAAGCTCACGTTGTCGAGGATGTGGACCGTTCCCTCCGGTCCGCTGACGGATTTGCCGACATCGCCGACGTCGATCGCGATGCCGGTGCGGGTGGGGGCCAGACTGTCGATGAGGAATCTCCGATGCGTGGAAGAGAATTGCGGTCGCGTCACGGCGCATGGTGCGCCTGGTTGCTTGCATGCTGGCTGCTTGCGCCGTGCTTCGCCTATGCCAAAGGTCCGGTCGGCGGCCCGATCCTGGTGGTGGGCGACAGCCTCAGCGCCGCCCACAACATCCCGGTGCAGTCCGGCTGGGTCAATCTGCTCGACCAGCGCCTCAAGCAGCAGATGAAGGCGCCGCCGGCGGTAGTCAATGCCAGCATCAGCGGCGAGACCACGTCCGGCGCGCTGACCCGGCTGCCGGGGCTGCTGGCCAGGCACAAGCCAGGCCTGGTGCTGATCGAGCTCGGCGGCAACGACGCGCTGCGCGGGCTCACCCCGGTCCAGCTCAAGGGCAACCTGGCAAAGATGATCCAGCTCAGCCAGAAGGCCGGCGCCGAGGTGGTGCTGCTCGGCATCGACGTGCCGCCGAACTACGGCCCGGGCTACCGCGACCGCCTGCGCAAGGCCTATGCCGACCTGGCCGCGCAATACCGGCTGGCGCTGGTGCCGTTCCTGCTGGAGGGCGTGGCGCTGCAGCCGTCGCTGATGCAGGCCGACGGCCTGCATCCCACCGCCGCGGCCCAGCCCAAGGTGCTCGACACGGTCTGGCCGGCGATCAGGTCCAAGCTAAATGACTGATTCATAAGGAGGTCGAAGAATTTCTCCACCTTCACGCCATTTCGACTCGCGATACGGCATGTTTCACAAAGCTGAAGACCGAGGGAATTCCATGCGTCAGACCAAGGAGACGTCCGGACTGGTTCTGGTCGTCGAAGACAACCGCAACATCTCAGAAATGATCGGCGAGTATCTGGAGGGCCGCGGCTTCGAGGTCGATTACGCCGTCGACGGCCTGGATGGCTACCGGCTGGCCGCCGAGAACAGCTACGACGTGGTGGTGCTGGACCTGATGCTGCCGCGCCTGGACGGCATCGAGGTCTGCCGGCGCCTGCGCAACGACGCGCGCAAGTCGACGCCGGTGCTGATGCTGACCGCGCGCGACACGCTCGACGACAAGCTCACCGGCCTGGGCTTCGGCGCCGACGACTACCTGACCAAGCCGTTCGCGATCCAGGAACTGGAAGCCCGCCTGCGCGCGCTGATCCGCCGCGAACGCCGCCAGGTCGGCTCGGAGGTGCTCAAGGTCGCCGACCTGGTGCTGGATCCGGTCAGCATGCGTGCCACCCGTGCCGGAACCGAGCTGCAGCTGTCGCCGATCGGGCTGCGCCTGCTGACCATCCTGATGCGCGAATCGCCGCGCGTGGTCACCCGCCAGGAGATCGAGCGCGAGATCTGGGGCAACGGCCTGCCGGACTCGGACACCCTGCGCAGCCACCTGTACAACCTGCGCAAGATCATCGACAAGCCGTTCGACCGGCCGCTGCTGCACACCGTGCAGAGTGCCGGCTACCGCATCGCCGACATCGCCCAGCCGATGGCGTGATCTGCATCCGCCTGCCGCCCGCAGAGGGCGGCGGGCGGCGTCTTCCCGGGCGCGCGGGTGGCGTGCCTGGCCTGAAACCCCGGAGGATCGTGCGCGGGGAGCCATTCCAGGCTCCCTATAGTTCCGGCGATCTTCCCTGGATGCCGAAATGCCGTACGGGCTTCCCCGAAAAATCCGGATCGCCTTCCTGCTGCAGGCCGCGCTCGCGAGCCTGGCGGTGGTGCTGGGCGGTTATCTGGTGTCGATGGCGATCAAGCAGAGCCTGATCCGCAACGTGCTGGAGGACGAGGCCAGCCACTACTGGCAGCTGTACGACGCCTCGCCGGCCCAGCCTCCGCCCAATACGCGCAACCTGCGTGGCTACCTGGTGCAGACCGGCCGTTCCAACCTGGTGCTGCCCCGCCACATGCGCGAGCTGGCGCCGGGATTCCACGAGCTGGCCAGCGACAACGAGCTCGTGCTGGTCGACCAGAAGCCGGAAGGGCGGCTGTACCTGGTGTTCCTGCGCTCGCAGGCCGAGCGGCTGGCGTTCTGGTTCGGGATCGTGCCGGTGCTGCTGGTGCTGCTGGCGGTATACGCGTTGTCCTGGCTCACCTACCGCATGTCCAAGCGGCTGGTCTCGCCGATCAACTGGCTGGCCCGGCGCATCGCCACCTGGGACCCGCGCCATCCGGAGGCCGACGACCTGGCGCCGGAGCGGCTCCCGGCCGATCTGCAGGGCGAGACCCGGCAGCTGGCCGCCGCGCTGCATTCGCTGGCGGTCCGGGTCGGCGACCACATCGCGCGCGAGCGCAACTTCACCCGCGATGCCAGCCACGAGCTGCGCACCCCGCTGACCGTGATCCGCGTCGCCAGCGACATGGCGATCGCCGATCCGGAACTGCCGCCGCGGATGGAGCGTAGCCTCCGGCGCATCCAGCGCGCCGGGCGCGACATGGAGGCGGTGATCGACGCGTTCCTGATCCTGGCCCGCGAGGCCGAGGTCGCGCCGCAGAGCGAGACGTTCGATGCCGCCGAACTGGCGGCCGAAGAGGTCGAGAGCGCGCGCGAACTGCTCGGCGACAAGCCGGTCACGGTGGACCTGGCCAGCAGCGCGCACCTGCAGCTGCATGCGCCGCCGCGGGTGCTGCGGGTGGTGCTGAGCAACCTGCTGCGCAACGCCTGCGCCTATACCGACAGCGGCAGCGTCAGCGTCGAGGTGGGCAGCGACCGCATCGTCGTCCGCGATACCGGGATCGGCATGGACGAGCAGGCGCGCGCGCGCGCGTTCGAGCCGTTCTTCCGCGCCGAGCCCAGCCGGCCGCAGGGGACCGGGCTGGGCCTGTCGATCGTGCGCCGGCTGTGCGACCGCTTCGGCTGGCGGATCGAGCTGGAGAGCACGCCGGGCGTCGGCACGTCGGTGGCGATCATCTTCGCCTGAACGCGCCGGGCGCGAACGCCTACTCGCGCGCCAGCTCCGGCGCCACGATGTCGCGCCACAGCGCATAGCCGGCCGGCGTCATGTGCAGCTGGTCCTCGCCGAACAGCTCCGGCCGCGGCTTGCCGGAGGCATCCAGCATCGGCGTGTACACGTCGATGTAGTCGACCCGCGCCAGGCGCGAGGCGGCGTGCCGGATCAGCTGGTTGGCCTCGACCACCTTGGGGATCAGCTGCGCGCGCGAGGGACTGGGCTTGATCGACAGGTAGGCGATGCGGGTCTGCGGCAGGTCGCGGCGCACGCGCGCGACGAAGGCCAGGAAGTCGTCGCGCACCTGCGCCGGCGTGCGTCCGCTGTTGAGGTCGTTGTCGCCGGCGTACATCACCACCAGCCGCGGCGCGTACGGCACCACGATGCGGTCGGCGTACCAGGTGCTGTCGCGGATCTCCGAGCCGCCGAAGCCGCGGTTGACCAGCGGCTGGCCGGGGAAGTCGCTGGCGAGCGTCTCCCAGAGCCGGATCGAGGAGCTGCCGACGAACACGATGCCGTTGCGCGGGGGCGGATTGGCGGCGTCCTCGGCGGCGAACCTGCGCATGTCCTCTTCCCAGGCGGGACTGGACACCTGCGCGGGAACCTGCGGCTCGGTGGCCGCGTGCGCATGCGCGCACAGCAGGGCCAGGGCGACCAGGGCGGGACGGAAAATCGATGGGTTCACGGGAAATCCTGTAGCGGTCGAACGAGGCTTCATGGTGCGCCCGCGCGGACGGAGCGGCAAATCGCCGGCGCCGGATATGGCAAAATCACCTATTGTCCTTCCGTTCACGCCGTCCGATGCCAGCATTCGCCCGCATGTCCCCGCCGCATTCCCGCGCCATGCGCGGGGATTGAGACGCCATGGCCGATCAGGAAGGAAACCTCCCGCGCGGGCCGCGGCGCATCTTCCAGGCGGCGGTATGGTCGTACCAGGGCTTGCGCGCGGCATGGCGGCACGAGTCTTCCTTCAGGCTCGAGGTGTGGCTGTTCGTGGTGCTCGCCCCGCTCGGGCTGTGGCTGGGGCACGGTGCGCTCGAACGCGCGCTGCTGGTCGGCTCGCTGCTGCTGGTGATGGCGATGGAGCTGTTGAACTCGGCGATCGAGGCGGTGATCGAACGCTACGGCCCTGAGCACCACGAACTGGCCGGGCGCGCCAAGGACATGGGTTCGGCGGCGGTGTTCGTGCTGATGATGAACGTGCTGCTGTGCTGGGGCCTGGTCCTCGGCGAACGCTTCCTGTAAGCGCTGCTTTCCCTACCTGTTCCTTTCCAAGGCCTTCCCCCCATGCTTGAACTGCTGACCGATCCCAACGCCTGGCTCACGCTGTTTACCCTGAGCGCGCTCGAAATCGTGCTGGGCATCGACAACCTGGTGTTCATCTCGATCGCGGTGAGCAAGCTGCCCGAGGCACGGCGCCCGTTCGCGCGGCGGCTCGGCATCGCCGTGGCCTGCATCACCCGCATCGCGCTGCTGGTGTCGCTGGCGTACCTGGCGCACATGGAAGCCGACCTCTTCAGCGTCGCCGGCATGGGCATCTCGATCCGCGACCTGGTGCTGATCATCGGCGGCGTGTTCCTGCTGGTGAAGGGGCTGATGGAGATCCGCGAGATGATCACCGGCGGCGAGGACCACGATCCCACCACCGGCAAGGCCACCGGCGTGTTCGGGCTGGTGATCCTGCAGATCGCGGTGATCGACATCGTGTTCTCGCTGGATTCGGTGATCACCGCGGTCGGCATCGCCGACCACATCCCGGTGATGGTCGGTGCGATCCTGCTGTCGGTGCTGGTGATGCTGCTGGCGGCCAATCCGCTGGGCCGCTTCATCGACGCCAACCCGACCGTGAAGATGCTGGCGCTGGCCTTCATCCTGATGATCGGCGTAGTGCTGGTGCTGGACGGCTTCGAGGTGCACGTGCCCAAGCCCTACATCTACTCGGCGATGGGCTTCTCGGTGCTGGTGGAATGGCTCAACCTGCTGATGCGCCGCCGCGCCGCCGAGCACGAGGTGCCGGGCGCCGGCAGGTGGTGATGCCGGCGCGGCCCGCCACACCGGGCCAACGCCGGACGTGGCATGCTTGGGACCCCGTGAACGTCCTGGAGTCCCGTCATGCGCCTGTTGCTCCGCTCGCTGTTGCTGTTGCTGGTTGCGGCGTCCCTGTCCGGTTGCGGCTACAACGCGATCCAGCAGAAGGATGAGGCGGTCAAGGCGGGATGGTCGGAGGTACTCAACCAGTACCAGCGCCGTTCCGACCTGATCCCCAACCTGGTCAAGACCGTGCAGGGCTACGCCCAGCAGGAGCGCCAGGTGCTGACCGAAGTGACCAACGCGCGCGCGCGCGTCGGCCAGATCCAGGTCAACGCCGAGGACGCCGATTCGCTCAAGCAGTTCCAGCAGGCGCAAGGCGAGCTGGGCAGCGCGCTGCAGCGGCTGCTGGTGGTCAGCGAGAACTATCCGCAGCTCAAGTCCGACCAGTCCTTCCGCGACCTGCAGGCGCAGCTGGAAGGCACCGAGAACCGCATCACCGTGGCCCGCGGCCGCTACATCCAGGCGGTGCAGGACTACAACACCTATATCCGCTCGTTCCCGCAGGTGATCACCGCCAAGGTGGTCGGCGCCAAGGAGAAGCCGAACTTCAGCGTCGCCAACGAGGCCGAGATCTCGCGTGCGCCGGCGGTGGACTTCGGCACCTCGCCGCCGGCGCCGCAGCAGGCGCCCGCCCCGGGCAATTGAGCATTCCCATGACCATGGCGTCGAGGTGGCTGGCCTGGGCGTTCTCGCTGGCGTGGCTGGCCGCGGCGCTGCCGGTTCTCGCGCAGCCGCTGGCGCCGATCCCCGCGCTGGACTCGCCGGTGGTCGATGCCACCGGCACCCTCGATGCCGCGCAGAAGCAGCGGCTGCAGCAGCAGGCGCTGCAGCTGCAGCAGCGCAAGGGCAGCCAGCTGCAGCTGCTGCTGGTGGCGAGCACGCAGCCGGAAACGATCGAGCAGTACACCCAGCGCGTGTTCGACCAGTGGCAGCTGGGCCGCAAGGGCGTGGACGACGGGGTGCTGCTGGTGGTGGCCAAGGACGACCGGCGCGTGCGGATCCAGCCGGGCTACGGCCTGGAGGGCGCGATCCCCGATGCCATCGCCAACCGCATCATCCAGGAGTACCTGGCGCCGAAGTTCCGCCAGGGCGACTACGCCGGCGGCATCGAGGACGCCACCGCGATGCTGGTCAGGCTGATCGACGGCGAATCGCTGCCGGCGCCGGTCAGCGGCCATGACGCCGCGCCGCGCGGCGGCGGGGGCGGAGGCGGCGGCTGGATCGTCGCGCTGTTGATCGGCTTCGTCGTCGCCAACATCGCGCGCGGGATCATCTCCGCGCTGCCGCGCCCGCTGCGCGCGCTGCTGACCGGCGGCGCGGCCGGCCTGGCGGCGTTGCTGTTCACCTCGCTGTTGCTGGCCAGCGGTGCGGCGGCGCTGGTCGGCCTGCTGCTG
>DNXT01000378.1 GCA_003505795.1 Lysobacteraceae bacterium
GAACGCGCGCGCGAGCCGCTCAGCGGCGGGCCGTTCCGCAACTTCCTGTCGGCGCTGCATGCGCTGCAGGCGGCGTTCCCGGCCGGCGAGGCCTCGCCGATCCGCACCGCGCTGGTCACCGCGCGCTCGGCACCGGCGCACGAGCGGGTGATCCGCACCCTGCGCGAGTGGGGCGTGCGCCTGGACGAGGCGCTGTTCCTCGGCGGCCGCCACAAGGGGCCGTTCCTGGAGGCGTTCGGCGCGGACATCTTCTTCGACGACTCGCAGCACAACATCGACAGCGCCCGCCGCCACCAGAGCGTGGCCGCCGGCCACGTGCCGCACGGCATCGCCAACGTCGTGCGGCAGGAGTGAGCGGGCAGCCGTATGTCCGCCGGAGCTGGCGCTACGTCGAGCTGAAGTTCCGCGGCGACGTCACCCAGACCCGGATGTCGCGCTGGTTCCCGGGCCGGCTGCAGGTCGGCTATACCCGCACGATGCTGGCCGCGCTGTGGCTGCACCCGGCCCCGCGGACCATCGGCATCGTCGGCTTCGGCGGCGGTGCGCAGGCCAAGTTCTGCCACCGCCACCTGCCGGGAGCGAGGATCGAGGCGGTGGAAAGCGATCCGGGCGTGCTGGCGCTGCGGGACGCCTTCGGTGTCCCTGCCGACGATGCGCGGCTGCAGGTGCAGCTGGGCGACGGGGCCGAGTGGCTGCGCCAGCGGCGCCGGCGCTACGACCTGCTGCTGCTCGACGCCTATGACCGGGACGGCATTCCCGCACGGTTGTCGACGGCCGCCTTTTACGACGATTGCCGTGCGGCGCTGACCCCCGACGGGGCGATGGCGGTCAACCTGTACGCCACCGACACACGCACCCATCTGGCGCGCCTGCGCCGCAGTTTCGACGGGCGCGTGCTGAAGCTCCAGGAGCCGGGCATGGCCAACGAGGTGGTGTTCGCCTGGAACGGGGCGCCTCGGCCGGCGTCGGTCGAGGCCGTGCTTGCGGACCTGTCCTGGTCGGCGCGCCGGCAGCTGCGGGAGGGATGCATGCGCCTGGCGACGGCGTGGATGCGGCAGACGACGGACCGTTGAAGCCGCGGCCGGGAGGCGGACCGCCGCCCCGGCCTTCAGGCCGTCATCGTAGCGGCAGGCGGATGTCGGTCAGCCGCCAGCGCAGGCCGTCGCGGGTCAGCACGAACACCACCGGCGCGCCGGTGGCGGTGGTCGTCGTCGCGGTGAAGCGGCTGCTGGACTCGAAGCGGTGCGTGGCGCCCTGCAGCGGCCGCGCAGGCACCGGCGGCGCATAGGTGTCGCCGCCCACGGTGTCGCCGCTGGCGCGCTTCCACAGGCTGCGCCCCTGCAGGATGGCGCCGATCCCGATCGGGGTGACCAGCGTGTCCACGCCGGCCCCGGTCAGGTTGCCGGCCATCTGCAGGGCGAAGGCGCCGAGCAGGTTCGACTGCATGCCGCTGCCGGCCTGGCGTACCAGGTAGTCGTCCAACTGCGCCTTCAGGTTGACGCGCAGGCTGGGGAAGTCGACGTAGCGCTCCAGCTTGCCGGCGTCCTGCTGCTCGACGGCCTGGCCGATGCCACGGATCGCCAGGTAGGGACCGGCGACCACATAGGCCGCGATCGCCAGCGCCGCCAGCAGCGGGAGCGTCCACCACCATCGCTTCATCGGGTCTGTCCTCGCGGAGACGTGCCGGCAAGCATACGCCGCGCCCGGGCGACGTCGGCGTGGAGACCGCCGCCGGCCGATGCCGGGGCGCGGTGCTCAGAACTCCAGGTCCAGCGCCGCGCACAGGTAGTCGACGAACGGCGCGAGCGCGGCGAGGTCGGTCTCCAGGGTCCTGCGCAGGCGCGGTCCGGTCATGGTCGCATCGTCGAGCGCGCGCCACAGGAACCAGTTGCGCTGCTTCAGGTCGTCGATGAACTCGAAGTCGGCGGGGAATCCGCGCGGCGCACGCACCATCTTCTCTTCGTCGCCGAACTCGAAGCGGCGACGCAGCGCCGGCGCGTGCGCGGCGGCCTTCCAACTGCCCGGGTTGTCGAACACGAACTGGCGGATGCGCCGCTGGGTGTCCGGCTCGGGGTGCCAGATGCCGGCGCCGACGAAGCTGTTGCCCGGCTGCAGGTGCACGTAGAAGGACGGAGCCGGCACCTGCCGGCGGCGCTCGTGGAACAGGCGCGCGCCCTGCCAGGTCTTGTAGGGCGACTTGTCGTGGGAAAAGCGCGCATCGCGGTAGATGCGGAACAGCGAGCCGCCGACCGTGCGCGGATCGGCCCGGTAGTGCTCGCTGATCCCGGCCAGCGCCGGCTGCAGGTCGGCGATCAGGCGCAGGAAGGGCTGGCGCACGTGGTCTTCGTATTTGGCCTTGTGCTGGTTGAACCATGCCTTGTCGTTGTGGCGCGCCAGGGCGCGCAGGAACTTGAAGCTGGCGTCTGAGAAGTAGGTGGTCATAGCGTGCGTTGCAGGTCGGAGGCCCAGGCGGCGAGCTGGTCGAGCAGGTCCTGCCTGGTAGCATCGTCGGGGTGAGCGAGCCGTAGATCGCGGATCTGCGCCCACAGCTGGTCGAAGGTGAGTTCGGACAGGCCATGGTCGGCCTGCAGGCGCCGCCGGCGGTAGTCGTTCCAGCGTTGCCGGTCTTCGAACGAAAGCGTATCCGGCCAGTTGCGCGCGCGGTAGCGGAACAGCAGTTCCGGCAGCCGGCCATCGCGGAAGCGGTCCTCCAGCGCCGCCAGTTCGGCCGGCGCGGTGCTGCGGACCTGCTGGATCAGGCGCTTGTCGCCATCGGCGACGAAGCCGTCGTACAGCGAGGCGTCCACGTCCGAAGGCGCGGCGGCGCGCTCGCCGGCGTACACCCGGCGCACCTTCTCGGCCAGTTCCGGGCCGGCCTGGCGCAGCTGCGCGGCCTTGGCCTGGACCGCCGCGGGGTCGATGCCGAGCCGGGCGAAGTCGGCGTCGCGCAGGTGGTTCCAGGCGACCAGCGCCGGCACCTTGTTGGTGTGCACTTCCTTCAGCCCGATCCGCTGCTCGCCTTCGGGCAGGTCGGCGGCCGGGGTGTACAGGCGGTCGGCGATCTCGTCCGGCTGCAGCCGCAGCAGCGGCTCGATGTCGCCGTCCAGGTCGAACACGATCACGCGGCTGTCGATGCGCGGATGCCGCGCCAGCGGCAGCACCGGCGCGGCGCACATGCGCGCGGCCGGATAGCGCTGGGAAACGTGCAGCACCGGCGTGGCGGCGACGATGTCCAGCAGCCCGGCGGCGAAGCGCTTGTCGCGCAGGCGCAGGGCGTAGTCCCACATGCGCGGCTGCGCCTGGCGGAACAGCCGTGCCATGCCGATGGTGGCGTAGACGTCGGAAAGCGCCTCGTGCGCGTCGCCCTGGCGCACGTCGTTGGCCAGGGCCAGGTGTTCGAGCTTGAACGAGGTGGCGCCGTCCTCGCGGCGCGGCCAGACGATGCCGTCCGGGCGCAGCGCGTGCAGCAGCCGCAGCATGTCGAGCAGGTCCCAGCGCGAGTTGCCGCCGCGCCACTCGCGTTCGTAGGGATCGTGGAAGTTGCGGAACAGGCCGTGGCGGACGAACTCGTCGTCGAAGCGCAGGGTGTTGTAGCCCAGCGTGCAGGTCTGCGGCCGGCACATCTGCTCGGCGATCCGCGCGAACGCCTCGGCCTCGTTGACGCCCTCGCGCAGCGCGTGCTGCGGAGTGATGCCGGTGACCAGGGTCGCGTAGGGCGAGGGCAACAGGTCGTCGGCCGGGCGCACGAAGAAACTGGTCGGCTCCTCGACCACGTTCAGCTCGGCGTCGGTACGCACCGATGCGTACTGCGCGATGCGGGTGCGGCGCGGGTCCTGGCCGAAGGTCTCCAGGTCGTAGAACAGGAAGGTGTCGGGCATGGTGGGTCGGGTCGGGATGCCCCGCCCATTCTACGACGGCCGCACGGAGGCAAGCTCAGTGCGCACCTTCCAGCGGTTGCAGGCGCGCGTGCACCACGCGCTGCAGCGCGTCCCAGTCGATCCCGTCCAGGTCGCCGCGGCCACGGGTCGCCTCGACCAGGATCCGGCGCTGGATCTCGCTGCGCTGCAGCGCGACCGAGTACGGCGTGCGCAGGAAGGTCACCATGGTGTAGTGCGGAACGAAGCGGGTCGGCCAGCGCGCCTGCAGCGCCTGTTCCAGTTCGCGCTGCAGCAGGAAGTCCGGGTCGTCGACGCGGTCGCGCATCTCCAGGTAGTTCTCCAGCGCCATCTGCTGGATCGCGTGGGCGTCGTCGCGGCGCGCCGCCTCGAACGCGGCGAACGCTTGGCCGACGTCGTCGTGCCGGTCGAGCGCGTCGGCCAGGGCCACGCAGTCCTCGAAGGCGCAGTTCATGCCCTGGCCGTGGAACGGCACCATCGCGTGCGCGGCGTCGCCGAGCAGCACCGCGCGCCCGTCCAGGTGCCAGCGGTCCAGGTACAGGGTGCCGAGCAGGCCCGGCGGGTGTTCCTCCCAGTCGGCCCGCAGGCGCGGGATCAGCGGCAGCGCATCGGGGAAGTCGCGCGCGAACAGCGCCTGCGCCTCCTCGCCGCTGCGGGTGTCGGCGAAGCTCGGCGTGCCCTCGTTGGGCAGGAACAGGGTGACGGTGAAGGTGCCTTCGTCGTTGGGCAGGGCGATGCACATGTAGCGGCCGCGCGGCCAGATGTGCAGCGCGTTGCGCTCGATCCGGAAACCGCCGTCGGCGGCGGGCGGGATCTCCAGTTCCTTGTAGGAATGGTCGAGGAACTCGATGCGCTCGCCGAGCGGCGACCTGCGGTTCATCGCCGCGCGCAGCGACGATCCGGCGCCGTCGGTGCCGATCAGGCTGTCGAAGCGGATGTCGTGCGGCTGGTCGTCGCGGTCGTCGATGAAGCGGGCGTAGCCGGAATCGAAGTCCACCGTGTGCAGGCGCCGGTAGAACCGGATCCGCGCGCCGGCCTGTTCGGCCAGTTCCAGCAGGGCGACGTTGAGGTCGGCGCGGTGGATCGACCAGATCACCTCGCTGTCGTCGCGGCCGTAGCGCTGCAGCTGCGGCTCGGCCCCGGCCGGGTGCACCATGCGCCCGCGCATCATCACCGCGCGCGCCATCACCGCCTGTTCCGCGCCGGCCTGGCGCAGCGCGTGGCGCCCGCGCTCGGCCAGCGCCAGGTTGATCGAGCGGCCGGACTCGTAGCCCTTGATGCGCGGGTCGCCGCGGCGTTCGTAGACGGTGACCCGCCAGCCCCGCTGCGACAGCAGGATGGCCAGCAGGGTGCCGGCGAGGCCGGCCCCGACCAGGGTGATGGAGCGGTTTGCGGTGTCGTTCAAGGAGGGTTCCGGAAAGTTCGGGAGGGACGCGGTCCCGGCAGGAGCGGCTTCGGTCGCGACCGGGCTTCACCGGGAAAGCCCGTCGCGACCGAAGCCGCTCCTAGCCGAGGCCGGCCCAGGCTTCGACTTCCTCGACGAAGCGGTGCACGTCGGCGTAGCGGTTGTACATCGGGACCGGCGCGATGCGGATCACGTCCGGCTCGCGCCAGTCGCCCAGCACGCCCACCGACTGCAGGTGCTCGAACAGCGCACGGCCGCGCTCGCGGCCGCCGGCCACGCGCAGCGACAGCTGGCAGCCGCGCCGCGCCGGCTCGGACGGGGTGACGATGTGCAGCAGCTGCGGCAGGCGCGCATGGATCAGCGCCTCAAGCAGCCCGGTGAGGCGCTCGGACTTGCCGCGCAGCGCGGCCATGCCGGCCTGCTCGAACAGCGCCAGCGACGCGCGCAGCGGCGCCATCGCCAGGATCGGGGGATTGCTGAGCTGCCAGCCCTCCGCGCCCACGGTCGGCACGAACTCCGGCGCCATGCGGAAGCGGGTCTGCTTCTCGTGCCCCCACCAGCCGGCGAAGCGCGGCAGCTGCGCGCGCGCATGGCGCTCGTGCACGAAGCAGCCGCCGACCGCGCCGGGGCCGGCGTTGAGGTACTTGTAGTGGCACCAGACCGCGAAATCCGCGCCGTCGTCGTGCAGCGCCAGCGGCAGGTTGCCGACCGCATGCGCCAGGTCGAAGCCGACCGCCGCGCCCTGCGCGCGCGCCAGCCGCACGATCGCGGCCAGGTCGAAGGCTTGGCCGGTGCGGTACTGGATGCCGGGCCACAGCACCAGCGCCAGGCGCGGGCCGTGTGCGGCGATGGCGCGCTCGACCGCGGCCATCGAGATCGTGCCGTCGGGCTCGTCGGCCTCGAGCTCGATCAGGTCGGTGGCCGGATCGAAGCCATGGAAGCGGATCTGCGATTCCACCGCGTGCCGGTCCGAGGGGAACGCGCCGGCCTCGATCAGGATCGCCGGGCGCTCGCGCGTGGGCCGGTAGAAGCTGACCATCATCAGGTGCAGGTTGACGCTCAGCGTGTTCATCGCCACCACTTCCGCCGGCAGCGCGCCGACCACCCGCGCCAGCGGCTCGGTGACCAGCTCCTGGTAGGTCATCCACTGCGCCTGGCCGGTGAAGTGGCCTTCCACCGCGAGCGAACCCCAGTGGTCGAGCACTTCCTGGATCATGGCGCGCGCGCCGCGCGGCTGCAGGCCGAGCGAATTGCCGACGAAGTAGGCCTGGTCGGCGCCGGCGTGCTGCGGGAACAGGAACTCGGCGCGCAGATGGCGCAGCGGATCGGCCGCATCGAGCGCGAGGGCGTGGGAGCGCGACAGCGTTTCGGTCATGGGGGAGCCGGATCGGGATACGGGGAGCAGTTTAACCCTGTCCCGCCGGGCGACCGCGGCGGGAGGCTACGCCTGCGCGTAGCGCTCCGGCGCCGGGTGCAGCTCGCCGCAGGCGGCGCAGGTGCGCAGCGCCTCGGAGCGGTAGAACCGGTCGAACACCGCCGGGAAGTCCTTCTCGATGTCGTTCAGGCCGAAGTACTCCTCGTACAGCGGGTGGTTGCACCTGGCGCAGAACCACAGCAGCCCGTCCTTCTCGTGCGGCAGCCGCTTGCGTTCGACCACCAGCCCCACCGAGCCGGGCAGGCGCTGCGGCGAATGCGGCACCTTCGGCGGCAGCAGGAAGATCTCGCCGGCGCGGATCGGGATGTCGCGTGCGGCGCCGTCCTCCTGGATCTTCAGCACCATCTCGCCCTCGAGCTGGTAGAACCACTCCGGGCCTTCGTCGTAGTGGTAGTCGGTGCGCGCGTTCGGCCCGCCGACGATCATGATGATGAAGTCGTCCTGCTGGATGCACTTGTTGCCCACCGGCGGCTTGAGCAGGTGGCGGTGCTCGTCGATCCAGGCGGTCAGGTTGATGGGGGCGGGCAGCATCGGCGTTCCTGTTCGGATGGGATCAGCGTTCGTCGCGGTCGGCCTGGATGCGCGCGAGCGCGGCCGGGTAGCAGGCGTCGAGGTCCTCGAGCCGGCTGACGTCCATGCCCAGATCATGCACCAGGCCGTCGCGCAGGCTGTAGACCCAGCCATGCACGCTCAGCGCCTGGCCGCGGCTCCAGGCATCCTGCACGACGGTGGTGCGGGCGACGTGCACCACCTGCTCGAGCACGTTCAGTTCGCACAGGCGCGCGTGCTGCACCGGCAGCTCGCCGGCGTGGTGCAGGCACTGGGCATGCTTGTCGGCGACGTCGGTGACGTGGCGGATCCAGTTGTCGACCAGGCCCATGCGCTGCTGGGTGAGGCTGGCGAACACGCCGCCGCAGCCGTAGTG
>DNXT01000176.1:0-884 GCA_003505795.1 Lysobacteraceae bacterium
CTGCCGACCGCGACCGCGTTGGCGCCGGAGGCATTGGCGCTGCCGTCCACGGCGCAGCTGTCGAGGATGCTGCCGCCGAGCACGATGCAGTTCTGGTTGCCGCCGACCTCGACCGACTGCGCCTGCGCCGGTGTGGCCCCGAGCACCGCACCGCCGCCGAGGGCGAACGCGATCGCCGCCGAGAGGGTCAGTCCGTGCCGCCGATCGGTCGGGGCCGAGGCGGCCACGGTGCCGGTGCTGTCTCCGCTGGCCAGTTCCGAGGCCACGGTCCACAGACCGAGGGATTTGTTCCAGACCTTGCGATAAATCCGATTCATCGACGTGCAGCTCCTCAAAGTAGGCTGGTTTTTTGGTGGAAAACACCCCACCGCAGGGCGACTCCAATGCCCTGCGATCCCCCTGTAAGTTGTCCGGTGCCACATGCCGTCGAACGGCAGCAAGAAAGCTCACGCCTGTTGCGTCGGCGCCCAAAAGTGAACGGCACCGAACTGTGGAACGGGGTGCAAGTGTTAACAGCGGCGAATTTGGGCGTCAAGTTTTTGACGCCTAACCGCGCAAAGTGTTGCGTGAATCACATAATTTCGTGATTTTGTTAAATTTTTAGAAAGCCCAGAGAAAACATGGACCTATGTCACGGGCGACACATTCAGCCCGGGATCCGGCTCCGGCGGCACCCAAACGAAAACCCCGCCGGCCTGCGCCGACGGGGCTTGAAGGTGGCCGCACGGGAACCGCTGCTCAGCCGCACCACACCCGCGCGTTGCGAACATCCGCAACCACGGCGAGTCCTCGTTCCAGCCGGCCGGCAACCAGCGCTGGCTGAGCGTACGCGCGGTGCGCTCCGGGAATGATGTCCTTGCGCCGGCTCAGCATCTGGCAGCCGT
>DNXT01000176.1:1043-4382 GCA_003505795.1 Lysobacteraceae bacterium
CGCTCTTCCGATCTCAACGTATCGGTGCGCGCGAAGAACGCGGCGAACGCAGCGCGCCGCGCTCCAGGATCGAGGCGGCCCAGCCGGTCGGCGATTCGATCCGGGCAGAGAAGCGGAGCCGGATCCCGGGCTGGTAGCCGGGCATGCGGCCATCGCCGAACGGCTTCCACTTCGCGGCCGTCCATCCGCAACGAGGCGAGCGCCGAGAAAGCGCCACCGGCTGCCCTGCATCGCGGCAACGGTCGATCGATGCTGCACTGCAACTTGACCCCCGCACCCTGGCGGCGCAGATTTTGCCCACGATTTAGCGAAACATTTTTCGCTATCCGAAAAACAAAGTCAAGCGCCATTGCGTAGGCTCCGCAACGACCGCCACCGGCACAGCAGACGAGTTAGGACTCCATGCCCCGCACTGCTTCCACAAGTGATCCGACAGACATGACAGGCTCCGAGCAACCGGACAAGAAATTGCGCAGCACGGTGCAATCCCTGGCCAAGGGCTTCCGCGTACTGGAGGCATTCACGGCCGGCCAGGAAGAGATGTCGCTCAGCCAGATCGCGGCGGTGGCCAAGCTGGACCCGGGCACGACCTTCCGCATGCTCAACACTCTGGTGGAGCTTGGCTACGTCAGCCGAATTCCCGAGAGCCGCCTGTTCCGCCTGACCCTGAAGGTCCTGGATCTGGGCTTCCACGCCATCGCCCATCTCGACCTGCGCAGCGTGGTACGCCCCTTGCTGCGCTCCCTGGTCAGCGACGTCAACGAAGCCGCCAGCTTCGCGGTCCTGCAAGGCCCGGACGTGCTCTACATCGAGCGTGTTCGCGCGGGCATCACCCGCCTGGGCGTGGACATCCGCATCGGCACCACGGTCCCGTGCACGCGCACCGCGATCGGCCTGACGATCCTGGCGTTCCTGTCGCCGCTCGAAATCCGCCGGGTCACCGGCATCGACATCGAGGCGCCGGCGCCCGAGGCAATGGCGCTGATCGACGACCTCCGGCGCATCCGCGCCGAGGGCTACGCCAGCCTCGAGTCGCTGCTCACCGAAGGCCTGCGCATCCTCGCGGTCCCGGTGCTCGATGCCGACGGCTATCCGCTCGGCGCGCTCAGCGTCGCCGCCCCCTCCATCCGCAGCAGCCGCGAAGAACTGCTGGCCAACGCCTTGCAACCCGCCCTGGCGGCAGCGCGCGACATCGCCCGCGCACTGCAGGCCCGAGGAAGCGCCGTCGTGACCACCGCCACATGACCTGAGCGGGCCGCGCGCCCGTCCCCGACCCCATCGTTCCTGTCCGCGGTCGCGCCGATGCGCCCGCGCAGGCCTCGTTTTGTCCAGATCCAGCGAGAGGCACTGCAGATGCTCATGCACAACCCCGCCACCGTAGCCAGCCCCAGCCCCCTCACGCCCAGGGAGGGTCAGGCCAAGATCAGCGCCCGGCTGGAGCGGCTGCCGATCACTCGCCAGGTGTTCTGGGCGCGCAACATCATCGGCGCGGCGACCTTCTTCGACGGCTATACGGTGATCGCGATCGCCTACGCGATGCCGGTACTTTCGAAGGAATGGAACCTGACGCCGGGGCAGATCGGCGCGATCCTCTCGGCCGGCTATCTCGGCCAGCTGTTCGGCGCCGTGTTCTTCGGCTGGCTGGCCGAACGCATCGGCCGCCTGCACGTGCTGCTGTTCACGATCCTGCTGTTCGTCTCCATGGACATCGCCTGCCTGTTCGCCGGAGGCGCCGCGGCGATGATGGCCTTCCGCTTCATCCAGGGCATCGGCACCGGCGGCGAAGTGCCGGTCGCCAGCGCCTACGTCAACGAACTGATCGGCTCGAAGAAACGCGGGCGCTTCTTCCTGCTCTACGAAGTGATGTTCCTGCTGGGCCTGCTCGCGGCCGGCGGCATCGGCTACTTCCTGGTGCCGGCGTTCGGCTGGAAGGCGATGTTCCTGGTAGGCGTGGTCCCGGCCGTGATCCTGATCCCGCTGCGCTTCTTCCTGTTCGAATCGCCGCGCTGGCTGGCCTCGAAGGGCCGCTACGACCAGGCCGACGCCATCGTCACCCGATTGGAGCAGGGCGCGCAGAAGCGGCACGGCCCGCTGCCGGAACCGGTGCTCGATCCCGACGCCCAGGCGAAGACGGACAGCTCGAACTGGCGCGAGTTGTTCAGCAGCATCTACCTCAAGCGCACCCTGGTCATCTGGGGCCTGTGGTTCTGCTCGTACATGGTCGCCAACGGCCTGATCACCTGGCTCCCCACCCTGTACCGGCAGCACTTCGGCATGCCGCTGCAGCAGAGCATCGCCTTCGGCTTCCTGACCTCCTTCGCCGGCGTCGCCGCCTCGGTGGTCTGCGCGCTGTTGATCGACAAGGTCGGCCGCAAGCGCTGGTACACCCTGGCGTTCGCCGCCGGCAGCGTGCCGCTGCTGGCGCTGGCGATGCTCGGCGGCACCTCGGCGCTGCAGGTGCTGGTGTTCGCCGCGCTGGCCTATGCGGCGGTGCAGACCATCACCTTCTCCCTGTACCTGTACTCGGCCGAGCTGTACCCGACCCGCATCCGTGCGATCGGCACCGGCGTCGGCAGCGCCTGGCTGCGGCTGGGCTCGGCCAGCGGGCCGATGCTGGTCGGCGCGGTCATCGCCGGCCTGGGCATCCGCTACGTGTTCGCCGCCTTCGCCCTGGTGCTGCTGGTCGGCGCGGCGATCACCGCGCTGTTCGCGCTGGAGACCAAGGGCAGGTCGCTGGAAGAGCTCTCGCCCTGAACATCCGCGGCCGCGCCCGTCCCCGCCACCTCCGTTCCACCCACGTCGAACGTCCCGTTCGAATTCCAACCCACGTCTGACCGAAAGAGGAAACACCATGAGCAACATCGATCTCAAGGGCCTGGTCCCCGCCCCCGTCACCCCGTTCACCCGCGACGGCGCGGTCGACTACGACGCGATCAAGCGCATCGGCAAGTGGCTGGGCAGCATCGAGGGCGTCAAGGGCCTGACCGTGCTCGGCCACGCCGGCGAAGGCACCTTCCTGGAGCGCGACGAGCAGGCCAAGGTGATCGCGACCTTCCGCGAGGCCGTCGACAGCCGCATCCCGATCATCGCCGGCATCACCCTGGAAGGCACCAAGGTCGCGGCCGACGAGGCCAAGCGAGCGGTCGACGCCGGCGCCTCGGTTGGCCTGATCTATCCTTCGCACGGCTGGCTGCGCTTCGGTTACCAGAAGGGCGCGCCGCAGGACCGCTACAAGGCGATCCACGAGGCCAGCGGCCTGCCGATGATCCTGTTCCAGTACCCCGACGTCACCAAGGCCACCTACGACCTGGAGACGCTGCTGGACATCGCCGCGCTGCC
>DNXT01000176.1:4485-4841 GCA_003505795.1 Lysobacteraceae bacterium
CTGGACATCGCCGCGCTGCCGGGCGTGGTCGCGATGAAGAACGGCGTGCGCAACATGCGGCGCTGGGACCGCGAGATCCCGGTGTTCCGCAAGGAACGCCCGAACGTGCCGGTGCTGACCTGCCACGACGAGTACCTGCTGCACACCATGTTCGACGTCGACGGCGCGCTGGTCGGCTACGGCTGCATCGCACCGGAGCCGCTGATCGAGATGATCGCCGCGGGCAAGGCCAAGGACTACGCCAAGGCGCGTGCCCTGCACGACCGCCTGCTGCCGGTGACCGCGAACGTCTACCACCGCGGCTCGCACATGGAAGGCTCGGTCGCGCTGAAGTGGGCGCTGGTCGCGCGCGGCCT
>DNXT01000369.1 GCA_003505795.1 Lysobacteraceae bacterium
TCGGTCGCGATGGGGCTTTTGCGCAGCTCCCTCTGCAACAGCCCGCACATCCATATGCGGGGATTCAAATGCGAACGCCCCGTCGCGACCGAAGTCGCTCCTGCCAGAGCCAACGGCGATTCGCCGCAACGGGAGGACGCTACTTCCGCGCCAGCAGCACCAGCACCGCGCCGGTGCCGCCCTGCGCCGGCGGCGCCGAGTGGAAGGCCAGCACGTCGTTGCGCTGGCGCAGCAGCCGGTCGACCAGGTTCTTCAACACCGGTGCGCCGGCATCGGACTGAAGCCCCTTGCCATGGATGATCCGCACGCAGCCGTACTCGTGCGCATGCGCCTCCAGCAGGAACTGGCGCAGCAGGCTTTCGGCCTGCGCCGCACTCGCGCCATGCAGGTCGAGTTCGTCCTGCACCGAGAACTGGCCGCGGCGCAGGCGCTGGAACAGGCGCGGCGGTAGCGTGTCGCGGCGGTAGCTGGCGGTGTCGCCGGCTTCCAGCGGGGTGGAGTCGCGCAGCATGCGCGCGAACTCGCCCAGCGCCTCGGCCTCGTCGCGCTCGGCCATCCGGGCACGCGGCTTGGGCCGCGGCTTTTCGTTGGCGGGCGCCGCCTGCGGCCGGAGCGGGGTGATTTCGCCGATCGCCGCGCGGAACAGCGCGGCGTCGTCTTCGTCTGGTTCGTGCGCCATGGGCACAGCGTAGCGTGACGGCCGCGGCACGCAACTGCCACCGGCAGGGCGGAAGGGCGCGGACGCATCCGGTATCATGGAGCGGCTTTTTCGAGGAGTCCCATGCGCGTACTGGTTAGCAATGACGACGGCGTCGACGCCCCCGGCATCAACATCCTGGCCGAGGAGCTGCGCGCCGCCGGACACGAGGTGACGGTGGTGGCGCCGGATCGCGACCGGTCCGGCGCCAGCAATTCGCTGACGCTGGACCTGCCGATCCGCACCAAGCGGATCGACCACTACACCTGCAGCGTGGCCGGCACCCCGACCGACTGCGTGCACCTGGCGCTGACCGGCATGCTCGAGTACGAGCCCGACATCGTGGTCTCCGGCATCAACAACGCCGCCAACCTCGGCGACGACGTGATCTATTCCGGCACCGTGTCCGCGGCGATGGAGGGGCGTTTCCTCGGCCTGCCGGCGGTGGCGGTGTCGCTGGTCACGCGCAACCACGAGGCGCACAACTTCCAGACCGCCGCGCGCGCGGCGGTGGAGATCGTCAAGCGCCTGATCGCCGACCCGCTGCCGGCCGACACCATCCTCAACGTCAACGTGCCGGACCTGCCGTGGCACCAGGTGCGCGGCTTCGAGGTCACCCGCCTCGGCAACCGGCACCGCTCCGAGCCGTGCCTCCCGCAGAGCGATCCGCGTGGCCGTACCGTGTACTGGATCGGCCCGGCCGGCCCGGAGCAGGACGCCGGCCCGGGCACCGATTTCCACGCGGTGCGGACCGGGTACATCTCGATCACGCCGATCCAGGTCGACCTGACCCGCTACCAGGCGCTGGAGAAGGTGGCCGGCTGGGTCTGCGGGCTCAGCGCCGCGCTGGACGCGCCGGCATGACGCCGCGACTGCGGCTGCAGCCGGAGGCGGTGGGCATCGGCATGACCTCCCAGCGCGTGCGCGACCGCCTGGTCGAGCGCCTGCGCGAAGCCGGGATCGCCGACGAGGCCACGCTCAACGCCATCCGGGTGGTGCCGCGGCACCTGTTCATCGACGAGGCGCTGGCCTCGCGCGCCTACGAGGACACCGCGCTGCCGATCGGCCACGGCCAGACCATCTCGCAGCCGTGGGTGGTGGCGCGCATGACCGAGGCGATCCTGCAGGTCGCGCCGAAGAAGGTGCTGGAGGTCGGCACCGGCTCCGGCTACCAGGGCGCGGTCCTGGCCGCGCTGGGGCTGGAGGTGTATACGGTCGAACGCATCGGCGACCTGCTGCGGCAGGCGCGCAAGCGCTTCCGCCAGCTCGGCATGAACGTGCGCAGCAAGCACGACGACGGCCGCATCGGCTGGCCGGAGCAGGGGCCGTTCGACGCGATCGTGGTCACCGCCGCGGCGCCGGCGCTGGTGGACGCGCTGGTGGAGCAGCTGGCGGTCGGCGGACGCCTGGTGGCGCCGGTCGGCAGCCCCGGCTCGCAGTCGCTGGTGCAGCTGACCCGGCGCGCGGCCGGCGACGTGGAGCAGCAGGTTCTGGCGCCGGTCACGTTCGTCCCGCTGTTGTCGGGCATGCTGGACTGAATAGACGAGCCTCCGATCGATGAAGATATTTGGTCCTCTGTACGACCTGGCCATCCGCTGGTCCCGCCACCGCCGCGCACCGGCCCTGCTGACCGGCCTCAGCTTCGCCGAGGGCTTCATCTTCCCGGTGCCGCCGGAAGTGATGCTGGCGCCGATGTCGCTGGCCCAGCCGAGGCGCTCGCTGTGGTTCGCGACATTGAGCCTGCTCGGTTCGCTGGCCGGCGCCGTGGTCGGCTACCTGCTCGGGCATTTCGCCTTCGCCGCCGCGCAGCCGCTGATCGAATGGCTGGGCTGGAGCGCCAAGATCGACGAGCAGGTCGCGCACCTGCGCCAGGTCGTCGCCGAGTCGCCCTGGCGCGCGTTCTGGCTGCTGGTGCTGGCCGGCTTCACCCCGATCCCGCTGAAGATATTCACCTGGGCATCGGGCGTGGTCGGCGTACCGTTGCTGCCGTTCCTGGCCAGCATGCTGGTGGGGCGCGGCAAGCGCGTCTATCTGGTGGCGGGAGCGATACGATTGGGCGGCGTCCGCGCCGAAGCGGCGCTGCACCGCTGGATCGAGCCGCTGGGCTGGATCGCGAGCGTGGTGTTGGCCGGCCTGGCGGGTTGGGTGATATGGAGAGCGAAATACGGATGAGCAGCAAATCGCGGAGCAGTATCCGAGCCGGTCTGGCGCTGGTCGTGGTGGCTGGCGTGCTGACCGCATGCAGCAGCGCCACGATCGTGCGCTCGCCCGCGTCGGCGCCGGACAAGCCGACGCCGAAGACGTCGGTCGCGCGCCCCGGCGCCACCGTGACCGTGCAGCGGGGCGATACGCTGTATGCGATCTCGCGCCGCACCAACGTCACCCCGCAGGACCTGGCCGCCTGGAACGGCTTGTCCGGCTCGGCGACGATCTACCCGGGACAGACACTGCGCCTGTATCCCGGCAACGCCGCGCCGGCGGCGCG
>DNXT01000370.1 GCA_003505795.1 Lysobacteraceae bacterium
TCTTCCGATCTCTGGCCGGCGTGGTGAGCCTGCACGGCGGCCTGTCGACCCCGACCCCGGCCGCCGCCGGCGCCGCCAGGACCCCGGCGCTGGTACTCAACGGCGCGGCCGACAAGAGCGTCGATGCCCAGGCCATCGCCGCGTTCGAGAAGGAGATGGACGCTGCCGGGGCCGACTGGCAGTTCGTCAACTTCAGCGGTGCGGTGCATTGCTTCGCCGAAGCGGATGCCGGCAGCGATCCAGCCAGCAACTGCCGCTACGACGCCCGGGCCGCGAAGCGCGCCTATCGGATGCTGGGGGATTTCTTCGAGGAGCGCTTCGGGGATTGACGGCGGACATCTCGTGGGAGCGAGTTCAGTCGCGATGGGGCTTTCCCGAGGTTTCCGAGCGGCCATGGATTCCCGTGGTTGGAATCCTCGGTCCCGACAGGCTTCCCGGCCAGGCCCCGGTCGCGGCTGAAGCCCCTCCCACAGGGATTCCCGGGTTCGCAGCGGTCGTACCGGCAAAGCCCCATCGCGACCGAAGTCGCTCCCGCCGGGTTGTGCGGGGGTGCAGGCGCTCAGCCGCCCCACGGCGCCGGCGGCTCGATCGGGCGCGACAGGTCGAACTCGACCTGGAACAGGCGCCCGTCCGGGCGGCTCAGCTCGTACAGGAAACGCCGCCGCGACTCGATCTCCATCGCCCAGGTGTTGCGCAACGAGGCCTGCGATCCCGCGCGCCGGAACACGGCGATGGACTCGGCATCGACCGGAAACTCCTGGCGCCGCGCGCTGCCCGCCGCGGCGGCCGTCTCCCCGCCGTAGTGGCTCAGCACGTCTTCGCTGCCGTCGGCGTGGCGATGGTCGTGCTTCAGCCGCAACCCGGCCGCGGTCCGGGTCAGCACCCAGGTCCGCGAGCGGTCTTCGCCGACATGGAACGGCACCCGCAGTTCCCGCGCCGGCGACTCGCAACCGCGCACGTGCATCACCAGCGGCTTGCCCTCGAACGGGTCGGGCGCGGCGGACCGGGGTCGGTTGGCGACGACGCGGCCGGCGAAGGCCTGCCCGCAGTGCGCGGCGAGCGCGGCCAGGAAGCGGTCGGCGGCCGGCGCCGCCGCCATGGCGGCGCCGGCCGAAAACGCGAGGGTCAGCAGCGCCGCGGCAAGCGATCGTCGGTTCATGCCGCGATCCTGACCGCGCATCGCATCGCGATCAAGCCGCGGGCGTGGCCGGCTTGGAGTCGGCCGGCTTGGAGTCGGCGGCCGCCGGCCTGGCCTCGCCACCGCCGCCGTCGCTCAGATTCTTCTTGCTTTCGCCCTTGGACTTGAAGTCGGTCTCGTACCAGCCGGTGCCGCTGAGGCGGAACGCCGGCGCGGTGACCTGGCGCTTGACCGCGTCGCGGCCGCACGACGGGCAGTGCTGCGGATCCGGATCGGACATCTTCTGCAGGCGGTCGAAGCTGTGGCCGCAGTCGGCACACTGGAACGCATAGATCGGCATGGCACGGCAACGTGATCGGGGGGTGGCGATTCTAGGCCGCGGCCCGCATCCGGACCAGCCCGGTGCGCCGTTCCCCTGCGCTGCGGCGGCGGCGCGACTGCACGCGCACAGGCTGCGCGAATTTTGTCCAGCCCCTCAACCTGTTAGGATTTGCCGCGTGACTCGTCCGCCTTCCCCACGAAGGTCGCACGCGTGCTGCGGCTGACCGCCCTGCTGCTGGGAGTAGCGTTGCTGCTGACCGGCAGCGGGCTGCTGGGCACCCTGCTGGCGGTGCGCGGCGGGCTGGCCGGATTCGACGCGCGCGCGCTGGGCCTGATCATGTCCGGCTACTTCGCCGGCTTCTTCCTCGGCACCTTCTTCGCGCCGCCGCTGATCCGCCGGATCGGCCATATCCGCGCCTTCGCCTTCTACGCCTCGCTGGCGGCGATCGCGGTGCTGCTGCACCCGATCTGGCTCGACCCGTGGGGCTGGGGCCTGCTGCGACTGGTGACCGGCGCCGCGCTGGTCGGGCTGTACACGGTGATCGAGAGCTGGCTCAACGCCGAGCCGGACCCGCTGAGGCGCAGCCGGGTGTTCTCGGTCTACATGATGGTCAACCTGTCGGCGCTGGCGCTGGGGCAGGTGCTGCTCAGCGCCGGCGACGCCGCCGCCCCGGCGATGTTCACCCTGACCGCGATCCTGATCTGCGCGGCGGTGATGCCGGTGGCGACCACCCGGCTGGTCCAGCCGGAGGTGCCGCATGTGTCGCGCCTGCGCCTGACCACGCTGTATTCGGTGGCGCCGGTAGCCACGATCGCCGCGGCGCTGGCCGGGCTGGCGATGGGCGGGTTCTGGGGCCTGCTGCCGGTGTATGCCGGGCAGGTCGGCCAGGACGGCGACGGCGTGGCGATGTTCATGCTCACCGCGATCGCCGGCGGCGCCCTGCTGCAATGGCCGATCGGCCGCATCAGCGACGGCCACGACCGGCGCATCGCGCTGGTGGTGACCAGCGTGCTGGCGGCGGGCATCGCCATCGCCGCGGCGGTCCCCGCGGTGCAGGCGCAGACCCGGCTGCTGTTCGCGCTGTTCTTCGTCTACGGCGGGCTGGCGTTCGCGCTGTATCCGTTCGCGGTCGCGCACATGCTCGACTACCTGCCGCGCGAGCACCTGCTGTCCGGCTGCAGCAGCCTGCTGCTGGTCAACGGCGTCGGCTCGGCGATCGGGCCGGCGCTGGCCGGCGGCGCGATGCAGAAATTCGGCCCGGCCGCGCTGCCGCTGTACTTCGCGGTGATGCTGCTGGCGCTGGCCGGCTTCACCCTGGCCCGCGTGCTGCGCTTCCACCGCGACCGCACCCACCCGGTGCCATTCCGGCCGATGCTGCGCACCACGCCCTCGGCGCTGGAGCTGATGCCCGAAACCGATACCCCCTCCCACCCGCAGAAGGAAGACCGTTGACCGATCCGAATCCGAGCCACCGTCCCTCCCCCCATCGCGACATCCCCGCCGTCCGCGCCGATCCGCAGCTGATCCTGGCCACCGACCTCGACGGTACCTTTCTCGCCGGCTCACCGCAGCAGCGCTACCGCCTGTACCGGCTGATCGACCAGCATCCCGGCATCCGCCTGATCTTCATCACCGGCCGCGGCCTGGAGGCGGTGATGCCGCTGCTCACCGACCCGAGCATCCCGCGCCCCGACTACCTGGTCTGCGACGTCGGCGCGACCGTGGTCGACGGCCACACCCTGCAGCCGCTGCAACCGCTGCAGTCGATGATCGACGCGCACTGGCCCGGCGAGCAGGTGGTGGCCGCGGCGATGCGCGCGTTCCCGCAGCTGCAGCGCCAGGACGTGCCGCAGGAACGCCGCTGCTCGTACTTCTGCGACCCGGCCACGCTCGGCCCGCTGCGCGCGCGGATCGAGCAGACCGCGCGCCGGCTCGGCTGCGACGTGCTGTACTCGGCCGACCGCTACCTCGACATCCTGCCGCCGGACACCGACAAGGGCCGTACCCTGACCGCGCTGGCGCGCACCCTGGAGCTGCCGCGCGAACGCATCCTGGTCGCCGGCGACACCCTCAACGACCTGTCGATGTACGTGGCCGGCTTCCGCGGCGTCTGCGTCGGCCATTCCGAGCCGGCGCTGACCGAGGCCACGGCGGCGCTGCCGGACACCTGGCACGCGACCGAGCCGGGCTGCGGCGGCATCCTCGAGGCGATCGAGCACTTCGCGCTGCTGCAGAAGGACGACCCGCACATGCCGGTGGCGCAGGTGCCGCGCCAGGGCGGCTCGGATCTGGTGATGGTCTATCACCGCCTGCCCTACGAGGAGGTGGTCGAGAACGGCGTGCTGGTGCGCCGCCAGCCGACATCGCCGAACGGCATCATTCCCTCGCTGCTCGGCTTCTTCCAGGGCGGGCAGAAGGGCTCGTGGGTGGCGTGGAGCATCGACGATCCCCGGCGCGGCCCGTTCCAGGTCCACACTGAGGTCGACGCGGGCAAGTACCCCACCCTCACCGCCGCGCGCGTGCCGCTGAGCAAGCAGGAGGTGGACATCTTCTACAAGCGCTTCTCCAAGGAGGCGTTCTGGCCGATGCTGCACGTGTTCTGGGAGCGCGCGCGCTTCCGCGAGGACGACTGGCAGGTGTTCCTGAAGGTCAACCGCAAGTTCGCCGAGGCGACCTCGGCCGAGGCCGCGCACGGCGCCACGGTGTGGATCCACGACTACAACCTGTGGATGGTGCCGGCCTACCTGCGCGAGCTGCGCCCGGACCTGAAGATCGCCTTCTTCCACCACACCTACTTCCCCTCGGCCGACGTGTTCAACGTGGTGCCGTGGCGGCGCGAGATCATCGGCAGCCTGCTGAGCTGCGACTACGTGGGCTTCCACATCCCGCGCCAGGTCGAGAACTTCGTCGACGTGGTGCGCGGCGCGATGCCGGTCGAGCGCGTCGCCTACGAGAACTGCGCGCCGCGCTTCCTCACCTACGGCTGCGCGGTGGGCCTGGACACGATGACCACGCGCCTGCGCGTGGGCGACCGCGAGGTGGCGCTGGGCGCGCATCCGGTCGGCACCGACCTGCGCCGCATCCGCGCCACGCTGGCGCGCGCCGACGTGCGCAACGACATCTTCAAGCTGCGCCGCGAGATCGGCGCGCGCAAGCTGGTGCTGTCGGTGGAGCGGCTCGACTACACCAAGGGCACGCTGGCCAAGCTGGAGGCGTTCGAGCGGCTGCTGGAGGCGCAGCCGCGGCTGCTCGGCAAGGTCACCCTGCTGATGGTGTGCGTGCCGGCCGCACGCGAGATGACGGTGTACCGCACCCTGCAGAACCAGATCGAGCAGGCGGTGGGGCGGATCAACGGCCGCTTCTCGCGGATCGACTGGACGCCGGTGCGCTTCTTCGCCCAGGCGCTGCCGTTCGAGGAGGTGGTGGCGCACTACGCCGCCGCGCAGGTGATGTGGATCACCCCGCTGCGCGACGGCCTGAACCTGGTCGCCAAGGAATTCGTCGCCACCCAGGGCATCGAGGGCGGCAACGGCGTGCTGGTGCTGAGCGAGTTCGCCGGCGCCGCGGCCGAGCTCAAGGGCGCGGTGCTGACCAATCCGCACGACCCGGCCGAACTCGGCGCCGGCCTGCTGCAGGCGCTGTCGATGCCCGACGAGGAAGCGGCCGGACGCCTGCGCCAGCTGTACGGAAGCGTGGAGTACCACGACGTCGACCGTTGGGGACGCGATTTCCTGGCCGCGGTCAGGGGCGAGCGCGCGGATGCGCAG
>DNXT01000294.1 GCA_003505795.1 Lysobacteraceae bacterium
TCCGTGCGCGCCCGGCACTGCCCAGCGCGGCAGCGCCGGATCGCCCCGACCGGCGGTCAGCGCCCGGCCGGCGCTGTCGAGCACGACGACGCTGTCGATCTCGGCGTTGCGCGCGACGACGCCGCTCATCGATGCATTCAGCATGTCCGGCGCCTGCGCCGGCACCCGCCGGAACAGTTCGGCGCCGTCGCCGGCGATGCCCAGCAGCGCCCTCTCCAGATTGCGGAACTGGAAGTCGAGCAGGCGCTCGGTGCTGGTCGTCAGCAGCAGCGCCTTGCCCTGCGCGGCGGCGATCCGGTTGTCGCGGTCGTTCGCCAGCACCCAGGCCAGGGCAATCGCCAGCAGCAACGCGACCGCCCCGCCAAAGCTGGCCACCGCGCGCAAGGGTGCACCGGTGCGGTGCGTCAGCATCGACATGGCGGTGTCTTCCCTGGCGTGCTTGGCGTCATGCGACCTGCGAATCCCTCCGGCGGAAGGCCGGGCCTGTCCTTCCGGATCGGCCCGTGCGCGAACTTCTTGAACGCCTCCGTTCTCACTTTCTATATCGCGCCTTCCTGGCTCCCGGCATCAGGCCTGCATCCGCGTGAATCCGGCGTATTCACCGCCGGGTCTACATCTGCCGGCATCCTGGGCCTAAAATGCCGGCTTTTCCGCTGTCGAGTCGTCCAATGCACCAGTTGCATCGTTCCGCCCGGGTAGTCGCCGTCGCCGCCGCCCTGCTCACGCCCCTTGCCGCCTGCAACCGCGAGGCCGGTACCCCGGCCGCCTCGGCGCCGGCCAGCGCCGAGGCCAAGCCGCAGCTCGGCGAATTCGGCTTCGACGCCGCCGGCATGGACCGCTCGGTCGCCCCCGGCGACGACTTCTTCGGCTACGCCAACGGCAACTGGGTCAGGACCACCGAGATCCCGGCCGACCGCGCCAGCTACAACAGCTTCACCCGCATCGTGGTGGACACCGAGAAGCACACCCGCGACATCATCGAGGGCGCCGCCGCCGACGACCGCGCCAGCGGCGACGAGAAGAAGATCGGCGACTACTATGCCGCGTTCATGGACGAGGCCGGGATCGAGGCCAAGGGCGCGGATCCGGTGCAGCCGCGGCTGGAGGCGATCGCCCGGATCGGCGACGGCCAGGCGCTGGCGCGCGAGCTCGGCGCCGAGCTGCGCGCCGACGTGGACCTGCTCAATGCCACCGACACCTACACCGACCGCCTGTTCGGCCTGTGGGTCTCGCAGGACATCCACCAGCCCGAGCGCTATGCGCCCTACCTGGTACAGGGCGGCCTCGGCCTGCCCGACCGCAGCTACTACCTGGACAAGGAAGGGCGCGCCGCCGAGGTGCTGGGGGCCTACCGCGGCCACGTCGCCAAGTTGCTGGAGCTGGCCGGGATCGACGATGCCGCGGCCAAGGCGCAGCGCATCGTCGCGCTGGAAACCGAGATCGCCAAGGTGCACGCCACCGGCGAGCAGACCAACGACGTGCAGGCCGGCGCCAACGCCTGGAAGCAGGCCGACTTCGCCCGCAAGGCGCCGGGCCTGGACTGGAGCGCGTTCCTCGACGCGGCCGGGCTGGAGGCGCAGCAGGACTTCATCGTCTGGCAGCCGAAGGCGGTCGCCGGGATCTCGGCGCTGGTCGCCTCGCAGCCGCTGGAAACCTGGAAGGAATACCTGGCCTTGCGCGCGCTCGACCGCGCCTCGCCGTACCTGTCCAAGGCCTTCGCCGACGAGCGCTTCGCCTTCTACGGCACCGCCCTGGTCGGCACCCCGCAGCAGCGCGAGCGCTGGAAGCGCGGCATCGACGCCACCAACGCCGCGCTCGGCGAGGCGGTGGGCCGGCGCTACGTCGACAAGTACGTCAGCAACGAAACCAAGCAACGCGCCGAGGAGATGGTCAAGAACATCGTCGCCGCGTTCGGCAAGCGCATCGACGCGCTGGACTGGATGAGCGAGGCGACCAAGCAGCACGCGCGCGCCAAGATCGCCGGGCTGAGCGTGGCGGTAGGCTACCCGGACAAGTGGCGCGACTACCGGGACCTGGAGGTGAAGCGCGACGACGCGCTGGGCAACGCCGAGCGCGCCGAGACGTTCGAGTACCGCCGCAACCTGGCCAAGCTCGGCAAGCCGGTCGACCACGGCGAGTGGTACATGCTGCCGCAGACGGTCAATGCGCTGAACGTGCCGCTGGAGAACCGGCTGATCTTCCCGGCCGCGATCCTGCAGCCGCCGTTCTTCGACCCGGCCGCCGACGACGCGGTCAACTACGGCGCGATCGGCGCGGTGATCGGCCACGAGATCAGCCACAGCTTCGACAACATGGGCGCGATGTTCGACGAGACCGGCAAGCTGCATAACTGGTGGACGCCGCAGGACCTGAAGAGGTTCGAGGCCGCCGGCAATGCGCTCGCCGCCCAGTTCAGCGACTACAGGCCGTTCGACGACCTGGCGGTGAACGGCAGGCTGACCCTGGGCGAGAACATCGCCGACGTCGCCGGCCTGGCCACCGCCTACGACGCCTACCAGCTGTCGCTGCAGGGCAAGCAGCTGCAGACGCTGGACGGCTTCAGCCCCGACCAGCGCTTCTTCCTCGGCTTCGCCCAGGCCTGGCGCGGCAAGTACCGCGACGCGGCGCTGCGCAACGCGATCCTGACCGACGTGCACGCGCCCGGCCGGTTCCGCGCGCAGACCGTGCGCAACCTGGACGCGTGGTATCCGGCGTTCGAGGTCAAGCCAGGCCAGCAGCTGTACCTGGCGCCGGACCAGCGCGTGAAGGTCTGGTAGCGGCCCGACGCTTTCCCTCGCCTGCGCAGGAGCGACTTCAGTCGCGATGGGGCGAGGCTTCGGCGAGTTCCCCTCCCCCGCTTGCGGGAGAGGGGAAGCGCGCAGCGCGAGGGTGAGGGCGCGGCGAAGCCGCGATGCTTTGGGCTTTGCGGCTGGGCAGTGCCCTCATCCGGCCCTTCGGGCCACCTTCTCCCGCAAGCGGGAGA
>DNXT01000293.1 GCA_003505795.1 Lysobacteraceae bacterium
GCGTTCGGGCAGCGGACGCGCGTGCACGCGGATGCGCTGCCAGGTCGCGCGCCAGCCGCGGGTGCGCACGCTGGCGAGGCTGCGGTGGAACAGGCCGATCACGCGGTTGAGCAGGTAGCGCGCATCGGCCAGGGACATCGACATTCCGCTGAAGCTCCAGAGATGCGAATCCCTCGCATGAGCCCGCACGTCCGGGCGCGGGGGATTCAATAAGGCCCATCCCCGCAACCCTGTGCGGGGATTTAACGAGTATCGCGGCAAGCCCGCACCGCCGGCAGGGCTGCGCTAGACTCGCCAGAATTTACATTCTCGCATCCCTGTGCCACGACGCCACGACTACGACGATCCCGAGGAATTCGAGGACGATCACGACATCGACGACGAGGGTCCGCGCTGGCAGCGCCGGCTGGTCGTGTGGGGATTCGCCGCGCTGGCGCTGGCGCTGGGGTTCCTGATTCCCTATACCGTCTACCTGAACCAGCAGGTCACCCAGCGCTTCGGCGAGTTGCGCTGGCAGATCCCGACCCGGGTGTACGGGCGTCCGCTGGTGCTGGCGCCGGGCCTGGCGCTGGACGCCAAGACGCTCAAGACCGAGCTCGATGCCGCGTCCTACCGTGACGACGGCACCGGCAAGATGGCCGGGACCTACGCCCAGGACGGCGGCCGCTTCGTGGTGTCCAGCCGCGGCTATGTCGACGTCGACGGCCGCGTGCCGGCGCGGCGGATCGAGGTCAGCGTCGGCGGCGGGCGGGTGTCGGGACTGCGCGATGCCGGCAGCCGCGACGCGCTCAAGAGCGCGCGCCTGGACCCGGCGCGCATCGCCACGCTGTACGGGCAGAGGCAGGAAGAACGGCGCCTGGTGCGGCTGGAGGAAGTGCCCGAGCTGCTGGTCACCGGCCTGCAGGCGGTCGAGGACCGCGACTTCAACTATCACCACGGCATCGACGTCAGCGGCATGATCCGCGCCGCCTGGGTGATGCTGCGGTCGGGCGGGCACACCCGCCAGGGCGCCAGCACGCTGACCCAGCAGCTGGCGCGCAGCGGCCTGCTCGGCATCGGCAAGGAGCAGACCCTCACCCGCAAGCTCAACGAGATCCTGTACGCGCTGATCATGGAGGCGCGCTACGACAAGCGCACCATCCTCGAGGCCTACCTGAACCAGGTCTACCTGGGCCAGCGTGGCGGCCAGGCGATCCACGGCGTGTCCTCGGGCGCGGAATTCTGGTTCGGGCGCGACCTCGGTTCGATGACCAGCGAGCAGGTCGCGCTGCTGATCGGCCTGGTCAAGGGGCCGTCCTACTACGACCCGCGGCGCTACCCGGAGCGGGCGCTGGACCGGCGCAACTTCGTGCTCGGCAAGCTGCGCGAGAGCAACCTGATCGACGCCGCCGAGTACCGGCGCGCCCTGGCCGCGCCGCTGGGCGTGCCCAAGGAGCCGGGCCTGGTCGCCGCCAACCGGTTCCCGGCCTACATCGACCTGGTCCGCCGCCAGCTCGCGCACGACTACCCGGAAAGCGTGCTGCAGGGCGCGGGCATGAGCGTGCTGACCGGCATGTCGCCGTCCGCGCAGGCCTATGCCGAAGGCGCGGTGACCCGCACGATCAAGTCGCTGGAGGGCGGGAAGCGGCCGCCGCTGCAGGCCGGCCTGGTGCTGACCGACGTGCACAACGGCGACGTGCTGGCGGTGGTCGGCAGCCGCGACGTGTCCCAGCCCGGCTTCAACCGCGCGGTGGAGGCGCAGCGACCGGTCGGTTCGCTGCTCAAGCCGTTCGTCTACCTGCTGGCGCTGGCCTCGCCGGACCGCTGGTCGCTGGCCAGCTGGGTCGACGATTCGCCGGTGACGGTGCAGCTCGGCCGCGGCCGGAACTGGTCGCCGGGCAACGCCGACAACCGCAGCCACGGCACCGTGCGCCTGATCGACGCGCTCGCCCATTCCTACAACCAGGCCACGGTGCGGGTCGGCATGCAGGTCGGGCCCGAGCGCCTGGCGCAGCTGATCCAGGTGCTGGCCGGGCTGAAGGCCGAGGCCAATCCCGCGCTGATCCTCGGCTCGACCGACCAGAGCCCGTACGCGATGGCGCAGCTGTACCAGTTCCTGGCTTCCGGCGGCGAGATCCAGCCGCTGCACGCGGTGCGCGGGGTGCTGGACCCGCAGGGCAAGCTGCTCAAGCGCTACGACAAGACCCCGGCGCCGGCGCAGGAGGGCGATTCGGTTGCCGCCAACCTGATCGGCGTGGGCCTGCAGCAGGTGGTCAGCGGCGGCACCGGCCGGACGCTGCTCGCCGACGGCCTGGGCCGGCTGTCGCCGGCCGGCAAGACCGGCACCACCAACGACGGCCGCGACAGCTGGTACGCCGGCTACACCGGCGACCACCTGGCGGTGATCTGGATGGGCAACGACCAGAACGAGCAGGCCGGCCTGTACGGCGCCACCGGCGCGATGCGGGTATGGGCAGGCATATTCACCCGGTTGCCGAGCGCGCCGCTGAAGGTCAACGGCAAGGGGCTGGACTGGCAGTGGGTCGAGGGCACCGGTTCGGCGAGCACCGACCCCGGTTGCCCCGGCGCGCGCCAGTTCCCGTTCGTGGCCGGCTACGCCCCGGCCTATGCGCCCTGCAGCGCCGGCGCCATGCCGGGCGAAGGCGAGGCGGGCGGTGAGAGCGGCGGTGGGTGGCGCAGCTGGTTCGGCCTGGACAAGAAGGAAACGCCGGCCTCACCGCCGGCGAACCCGCCCGAGCGATAATGAGGACATGAAACCGATGCCGAGCTTCCGCTTCCTTGCCGTGGCCCTCGTTGCCGGCCTGGCGTTGTCCGCCTGCGTGAGCGCACCGCCGCCGGCCGCGCCGGTCGCCACCGCCACCGCG
>DNXT01000297.1:0-1720 GCA_003505795.1 Lysobacteraceae bacterium
CTGACCGAGTGGCTGGCCACCCGGCGCGAACTGACCAAGCTGTCGCGGCCGTTCCTGGCCGCGCACGCCGAGCGGTCCGACGCCGAGGCGCTGCGGCAGCTGCTCGCCCCGACCCAGACTGCCGGCCTGGCGGCGCTGCTGGCCGATCATCAACTGATCGACGTGCTGCGCCGCTGGCCGGCGGCTTGGGACCAGCAGCGCCTGGTCGAGGCGCTGCGGCCGCTGGCCCCGCGACTGTATTCGATCGCCTCCAGCCGCAAGCGCGTCGGCGAGGAAGTCCACCTCACCGTCGACGAACTGCGCTACCAGGCCCATGGCCACAGCCATCTCGGCGCCGCCAGCGGCTTCCTGGCCGGGCTGGCCGAAGGCGACCTGGCCCAGGTCTACGTGGAGCCGAACGAACGCTTCCGCGTACCCGCCGACCCCAGCCGCGACATCGTGATGATCGGCCCGGGCACCGGCGTGGCGCCGTTCCGCGGCTTCGTGCAGGAGCGCGCCGAGACCGGCGCATCGGGGCGCAACTGGCTGTTCTTCGGCGCCCGGCACTTCAACCGCGACTTCCTCTACCAGGCCGAATGGCAGGACGCGTTGCGCCGCGGCGAACTGCACGAGCTGGACCTGGCGTTCTCGCGCGACGCATTGGAAAGCCCGCACCGGGACGCGCGGGCCTCCGCGGGGGGCCCGCACGACGGCAAGATCTACGTGCAGCACCGCATGCGCCAGCGCGGGCGCGAGCTCTACGGCTGGCTCCAGGACGGCGCGCACCTGTACGTCTGCGGCGCGATCGGCATGGGCAAGGACGTGCATGGCGCGCTGACCGACATCGTCGCCGAGCACGGCGGCATGGGGGCCGACGCCGCCCACGACTATCTCTCCACCTTGCAGCGCGAGGGCCGGTATGCGCGCGACGTCTACTGAGGCCGGGATTGGGGATTCGGGATTCGGGATCCGATGTCCACGGCCCGCCCGCCCTTGCCTTTGCGAATCCCGAATCCCGAATCCCGAATCCCCATGCATTCAGTAGAAGACATCAAGGCCGAGAGCCGGCGCCTGCGCGGCTCGCTGCTGGACAGCCTGGCCGATCCGGTCACCGGCGCGCTGCGCGAGAGCGACCAGACCCTGATCAAGTACCACGGCAGCTACCAGCAGGACGACCGCGACATCCGCGACGAGCGCCGCCGCCAGAAGCTGGAGCCGGCCTACCAGTTCATGATCCGCACCCGTACCCCCGGCGGCGTGATCACCCCGCAGCAATGGCTCAAGCTCGACGCCATCGCCACCGGCTACGGCAACCACTCGCTGCGCGTGACCACGCGCCAGGCGTTCCAGTTCCACGGCGTGATCAAGCGCGAGCTGAAGGCGACGATGCAGGCGATCAACGCGGCGCTGATCGACACCCTGGCCGCCTGCGGCGACGTCAACCGCAACGTGCTGGTCGCGGCCAACCCGCAGGTCTCCAGCGTGCATGCCGCGCTGTACGCCGACGCCGCGCGCACCTCCGAGCACCTGCTGCCCAACACCCGCGCCTACTACGAGATCTGGCTGGACGAGGAGCAGGTCGCCGGCGCCGGCGAGGAGATCGAGCCGGTCTACGGCGACCGCTACCTGCCACGCAAGTTCAAGATCGGCTTCGCCGCGCCGCCGCTCAACGACGTCGACGTGTTCGCCAACGACCTGGGGTTCATCGGCATCGTCGAGGACGGCGTGCTGGTCGGCTACA
>DNXT01000297.1:1952-2501 GCA_003505795.1 Lysobacteraceae bacterium
ACGGCGTGCTGGTCGGCTACAACGTCAGCATCGGCGGCGGCATGGGCGCCACCCATGGCGACGCCGAGACCTACCCGCGCGTGGCCAACGTGGTCGGCTTCATCGCCCGCGAGCAGCTGCTCGCCGTCGCCACCGCGGTGGTCACCACCCAGCGCGATTTCGGCAACCGCGAACTGCGCAAGCGCGCGCGCTTCAAGTACACCATCGACGACCACGGCCTGGACGTCATCGTCTCCGAGATCGAACGCCGTGCCGGACTGTCTCTCCAGCCGGCACGTGCGTTCGGTTTCGACCACAACGGCGACCGCTACGGCTGGGTCGAGGGCGAGGACGGGCGCTGGCACCTGACCCTGTCGCTGCCGGCCGGGCGCATCGCCGACACCGAGACCGGCGCGCACCTGAGCGGCCTGCGCGAGATCGCCCGCGTCCACGCCGGCGAGTTCCGGATGACGCCGAACCAGAACCTGGTGATCGCCGGCGTGCCCGCGGCCCGGCGCGGGCAGATCGACGCGCTGGTCGCGCAGTACGGCCTGGACGCCGGCAACGCCC
>DNXT01000021.1 GCA_003505795.1 Lysobacteraceae bacterium
GAGATCGTCGCCTCGGTGCAGCGCGTGACCGACATCATGGCCGAGATCTCGGCCGCCTCGCAGGAGCAGTCGGCCGGCATCGAGCAGGTCAACCAGACCGTGACCCAGATGGACGAGACCACCCAGCAGAATGCCGCGCTGGTGGAGGAAGCCACCGCCGCGGCGCGCTCGATGGAGGAACAGGCCGGCCAGCTGTCCGACGCGGTCGCCGTGTTCCGGCTTCGCGGCGAGGCCGATGGCGGCAGCGTCAGGCGCCTGCTGTCGACGCTCGCCACCGCCTGAGCGCGCGTCCTGGGGAGTCGCGGTACGAACGCCAGCCGGCAACGGCTGGCGTTTTTGTTGCGCAAACCTGAATGCGCACAGTTGTGCGTTGAACCACACAACCGCGACACGGCGCTTCAGCTGCTTTTGGCGCTGGCCGATAGCTCGATTGCAGCAGGTTGCCGACGATCGTGTTGGGGCCGGGCCCACCGCAAGGAGAAACGCATGGCCCTGGCGGCGCCACCAGGGCGTCCCCGTACGCAGGATCGCGACACGCCGACGAGCGCAGCCTGGACCGTCGGCGGACGCCGGCGGATTTCCGCGACCCTGCACCCTGCGCAGCGGGTCGCTCCGGCGCCGGCATGCCCAATGCGGTGACCGTCGCCGGCCGCCAGCTCGTCCAGGTCGCCCCCTCATCAACCCACCAGGGTTGCGGGACCTCGGGTGCCGCCACCTCACCGTTGCCGGAGCTGCCCGCCAGTCCGAGCCCGTCGCTCACCGTTTTTCATCGCCCACGTTCCCAGGACCGACTTCAATGGATCGCCACGCCACCTTCATGGATCGCCTCAGCGGACGCGAGCGCTTCGCCTACCTGCAGACCCTCGCCGCCGACGCCGACCGGCTGTTGGTCGGCATCGCGGCGCTGGCCACCATCGCCAGCCTGGTCGCCGCCTGGATGCAGGGCGCGTGGATGCCGTTCCTCGCGGTCGCGCTGCCGAGCGTCGCCATCGCCGCGGTGCAGAGCCGGCTGCATCCGGGCACGCTGCTGAGCCGCTGCACCATCGCGCTGGCGCTGATGGTGCTGTCGGCGGTATTGATCCACCAGGGCGGCGGTAGCGCCGAGATCCACTTCGGCGTGATCGTGCTGATCGCGCTGCTGCTCTGCTACCGCGACTGGCGCCCGATCATGGTCGCCGCCGCGGCGATCGTGCTGCATCACCTGGCGTTCTTCTGGCTGCAGCGACGGGGCCTGCCGTTGCCGGCGTTCGCGCCGGGCGCCGGCTACGCCACCCTCGCCCTGCACGTGGCCTGGGTGGTCGTGGAGGCGGCCGTGCTGGCGGTCATGGCCCGGCAGATGCGCAGGCAGCTGCTGGCGGTCGGCCATGATCCGCGCGACCTGGCCGCGCTGGCCCGCGGCATGGCGCAGGAGCAGCCGCTGCCGGCATCCGCCCGCGCCCTGCATTTCCCCGAAGGCTCCATCGCCCACGCACTGGCGGCCGCCAGCGACCGGCTGCTGCAGAACCACGAGGCGCAGCGCGACCGGGACGAGAGCCTGCGCATCCGCACCGCGCTGGACAACGTGACCACCAACGTCATGATCGCCGACGCCGGGCGCAACATCGTCTACGTCAACAAGCCGCTGGCGAAGATGCTGGCCTCGGTGCAGGAGGACCTGCGCCGCGACATTCCCGCGTTCGACGCCGCGCGCCTGATCGGCGCCAACATCGACCTGTTCCACAAGCGCCCCGAGCACCAGGCCAGGATGCTGGAGCAGCTGCAGGCCACCCACAGCGCGCAGATCCACGTGGGTGGCCGCACCATGCGCCTGATCATCAACCCGGTGGCCGACGCGCACGGCCAGCGCCTGGGCTTCGTGGTCGAGTGGGCCGATCGCACCAGCGAGGTCCAGGTCGAGGAGGAAGTGGCGCGCATCGTCAAGGCGGCCTCCGCCGGCGATCTCGGCGAACGCGTCTCCACCGCCGGCAAGCAGGGCTTCTTCCTGCAGCTGGCGCAGCAGCTCAACGCATTGCTGGACAACAACGCCGACGGCCTGGCCCGGGTCTCGAACCTGCTGTCGGTGCTGGCCCAGGGCGACCTGACCGCACGCATGCAGGGCGACCTGCAGGGCGTGTTCGCCGAGATCCGCGACAGCGCCAACGCCACCGCCGACCAGCTCGCCGGCATCGTGCACCGGATCAAGGACGCGTCGCTGTCGATCAACACCGCCGCCGCGGAAATCTCCGCCGGCAACCAGGACCTGTCGCGACGCACCGAGCAGCAGGCCGCCGCACTCGAGCAGACCGCCGCCTCGATGGAGCAGCTGACCGCCACGGTGCGCCGGAACGCCGAGCATGCCGAACAGGCCAACCAGCTCTCGATCGGCGCGGCCACCATCGCCTCGCAGGGCGGCAGCGTGGTCGGCCGGGTCGTGGCCACGATGGACGACATCGAGGGCGCCTCGCGCAGGATCGCCGAGATCGTCTCGGTGATCGACGGCATCGCCTTCCAGACCAACATCCTGGCGCTCAACGCCGCGGTGGAAGCGGCGCGCGCCGGCGATCAGGGCCGCGGCTTCGCGGTCGTGGCCAGCGAGGTACGCACCCTCGCCCAGCGCTCGGCCCTGGCCGCCAAGGAGATCAAGCAGCTGATCGAGGACTCGGTCGCGCGCATCGGCAACGGCTCGGCGCTGGCCGGCGAGGCCGGCCGCACCATGGAGCAGATCGTCGGCTCGGTGCAGCGCGTCACCGACATCATGGCCGAGATCGCCGGCGCCTCGCGCGAGCAGGCCAGCGGCATCGCCCAGGTCAACCAGACCGTGGTGCACATGGACCGGTCCACCCAGCAGAACGCCGCGCTGGTGGAGGAAGCCACCGCGAGCGCGCGCGCGATGGAGGACCAGGCCGGGCAACTGGTGGACGCGGTGGCGCTGTTCCGGCTCGGGTCCGTCGGCGCTGCCGGAGCAGGCCGGTAGCGTCCGCCCTCAAAAAGCCGGCAGGCCTGCCGATATGGTGGCGAGGACGGGACTGTTCCGCCCCGCCCCGTGCCCCAGCAAGCGCAGAGCATCCATGTCACAAGGCAACACGTCCGATCTACCGCACAGCTCCGCCCATGACGCGGTCGAGGGCGACGAGAAGTATCTGCTGCGCAACAAGCGCCAGATCCGCGGGCTGTTGCGGTCGCTGATCGAGCAGCGCTCGCTGGTCACCGCCCACCTCGGCGGGCGCGACCAGTCGTTCCCCACCGCGGTGCTGGAGGTCGAGGAGGACGAAGGGTCGCTGTTGCTGGACGGCAGCCCCAACGAGGCCTCCAACCGGGCCGCCGAGAGCGCGACCCACCTGCTCTGCTTCGCCCAGCTCGAGCGGGTGCGGGTGCGGTTCCGGCTGGAGGGGCTGGAATGCATCGAGCACAACGGCCATGTCGCCTTCCGCACCGCCATCCCGGAAACCCTGTACTACCTGCAGCGGCGCGAGTACTACCGGCTGGAAACGCCTATCACCGACTCCCCGAGCTGCCTGATCCGCTACGAGCACGAGGACGGCGACCAGGTCGAGCTGGAGGTCCGCGTGATCGACATCAGCGGCGGCGGCCTGGCCATCGCCCTGCTTCCGGGCATGCCGCTGCTGGAAACCAACCGCACCTACTGGGACTGCGTGCTGCAGATCCCGGACAGCCCGCCGATCTCGCTGCCGCTGACCGTCTGCAGCCAGTTCAGGCAGCTCTTGCCCAACGGCCAGGAGAACTTCCGGGTCGGCCTGCAGTTCGCCGACCTGCCGCGCGGCGCCGACGAGCTGATCCAGCGCTACATCTTCCGCATTGACCGCCAGCGCAACGCGCGCAAGAGCGGCGTGTTCTAGGGCCTGTTAACGCTATCGACATTCCAGCCCCCACCTGGGGATCGACGCAAGGCAGACGTCCCTTCCCCCGCTCGCGGGGGAAGGTGCCCGAAGGGCGGATGGGGGCGGCTTCCATCACAGGCGCAGGAAGCGCCCGCAGGCCGCGCGCCCTTCCCCTCGAAAAGGGGGCCAGGGTCCCGCAGGCGGGAGAAGCAGGACTGACGGTCGATTCGGCCCGGGACGCGCCGCCAGCCTCCGCCGCTCCCGCAGGCGCGGGGAGGGAACGCGCGAGCCCGACCGCACCGGCCGCGGGCGCCGCTAAAGTTGCCGCCGCCCGGGCCGATGTTGGTGAGGCGACTTCCGCTTCCGTCATGCCGACCTACACCCAGCCGCACCGCCTGGAGCCATCAATGAACGACAAGAACACCACCGCCGGCAAGGGCGGCGAATTCCTCAGCTTCGCCCTGGGCGAAGAGCACTACGGCGTGGACATCCTCAAGGTCCAGGAAATCCGCGGCTACGATTCGGTGACGCGGGTGCCGGATGCCCCGGACTACATCAAGGGCGTGATCAACCTGCGCGGCACCATCGTGCCGGTGATCGACCTGCGCCTGAAGCTGCGCCTGAAGGAAGCCCGCTACGACGCCTTCACCGTGATGATCGTGCTCAACGTCGAGGACCGCGTGGTCGGCATCGTCGTCGACAGCGTCTCCGACGTGATCCCGCTCAGCGACGAGCAGATCCGCCCTACCCCCGAGTTCGGCGCCGCGGTCGATACCCGCTTCATCTCCGGCATCGGCACCCAGGACGACCGCATGCTGATCCTGCTGGACATCGAGACCCTGCTGGACAGCGCCGACCTGGCCCAGCCCGCCGTCGAGGAAGCGGCCTGATCCCTCCGGCTGTAGGGAAGTTTCCTACAGCCAGCCGACATCCGCTCATAAACGCGAACATCGTCACTTTTTTCACTTCAAGTTGAACGAAAGCACGCCGATAGCTGGATCAAGGCCCGGCGCCCAAAGCCGCCGAACCATCGGTTTCCCCTCCCAAATTCCGACTTGGAGTTGTCCATGAAATCCCTGCTCTCGCTGATCCCCGTCGCGGCCCTGGCCGCCCTGTCCCCGTCCGCGTTCTCGCAATCCCAGGAAATGATCCCGCCGGAACTGGCCACCCGCTTCGTCGGCAAGGACGGCATGGTCTGCGGCAAGGTCGAGAAGGCCAAGTACGCGCAGAGCTCGGAAGGCGAGCCGACCTTCCTGTACATGGGCGGCATGTTCCCGCGCCACACCTTCTCGGCCCGCATCGCCGGCGCCGACCGCAGCAAGTTCAGCTTCGCCCCGGAAACCCTCGAAGGCAAGGACGTCTGCGTGATCGGCAAGATCCAGCGCGACAGCTCGCGCGCCGAGATCGAGGTGAGCTCGCCGTCGAGCCTGAAGCTCGCCACGATCAAGTAAGACGTACCACGACATCGCCGCGCCGCCCGCCGGTGCGGCGATTGCTCTTGGCCTGCCCGCGCGGCGGCCGCCAACGGAGGAATCGCGTTCATGCAGTGGATCAACTCGCTCAAACTGAAGCCCAAGCTGATGCTGGCGTTCGGTATCGTTCTGGCGCTCATGCTGATCCAGGGCGTCATCGCCTTCACCGGCCTGTCCGCGCTCAACGAGGCCAGCGTCAGCCTGGCCGGTACCACCATGTCCAGCGTGCGCGAGGCCGGCGACCTGCGCGGCATGCTCGGCGAATACCGCAACTCGGCCTACCAGAGCATGGTCCGCGCCAGCGATGCGGTCAAGCAGGAAGCCAAGGCCCGCGCGGTCGAACTGCAGGGCCAGATCGACACCGCGATCAAGGCCTACCCGGCCCTGATCGAGACGCCGGACCAGAAGAAGCTGTTCGATACCTTCGTCGCCGACTGGAACAAGGCCAAGGCTTCCTACGCCAGCGTCGACGAGATGCTCGAGCTCAACCTGCCCGACGACGCCATCGACACCTTCGTCGGCGAGACCCGCACCCTGCACCTGGCCGCGCAGAACTCGCTGGCCGCGCTGATCGCCGAGGACAACCGCCTCGCCCAGCAGGCCAAGGACAAGGCGGCCTCGGTCCACACCACCTCGATCACCCTGACCGTGGTGATGCTGCTGGCCGGAATCGCCGGCGGCCTGGTGCTGGCCTGGCTGTTCGCCAACAACCTCGTCTCCAACATGCGCGGCGCCGTGGCCGTGGCCAACGACGTCGCCAGCGGCAAGCTCGACGGCACCATCGACGTGTCGCGCGCCGACGAAGTCGGCGAGCTGATGCGCTCGATGCAGCGCATGCAGCGCGACCTCAAGGAGCGCATCGAGCGCGAAAGCAAGATCGCCGCGGAAAACCTGCGCATCCGCACCGCGCTGGACAGCTCGTCGACGGCCACCTTCATCGCCGACACCGAGCACAAGATCATCTACACCAACGCCTCGTTCCAGCACCTGGTGGGCCTGCACGAGGAGGCGATCCGCCAGCGCGTGGCCGACTTCGACAGCACCCAGCTGATCGGCAAGCACGTGTCCCAGCTCGGGCTGTCCGAGTCCAACGTGCGCAACGCCGTGGCCAGGCTGGAGAAGGACGGCGTGGCCCAGTTCGAGGAACGCCTGGGCGACGCCGTGCTGGCGCAGACCATCACCCTGATCCGCGACGCGGACGGCAACCGCAGCGGCGACGTCTGCGAATGGCGCGACCGCACCGTGGAAGTCGGCGTGGAGGAAGAAGTCGCGCGCATCGTGCATGCGGCCGCCGCCGGCGACATGAGCAACCGCATCGACCTGGAAGGCAAGGACGGTTTCTTCCTGCAGCTGGCGCAGCAGCTCAACGGCCTGCTGGACGCCAACGCGGCCAGCATCGAACAGGTATCGGCGCTGCTGGCGGCGCTGTCGCAGGGCGACCTCACCGTACGCATCGAAGGCGACTTCCAGGGCGTGTTCGCGCGGATGCGCGACGACGCCAATGCCACCGCCGACCAGCTGACCGAGATCGTCGGCCGCATCAAGCAGTCGTCGGTGGCGATCAACTCGGCCGCCGGCGAGATCGCCGCCGGCAACAGCGACCTGTCGCGCCGCACCGAGCAGCAGGCCGCCAATCTGGAGGAGACCGCCGCCTCGATGGAGGAACTGACCTCCACCGTGCGCCAGAACGCCGAGCACGCCCGTCAGGCCAACCAGCTGGCGATCGGCGCCGCCGATGTCGCCTCCAAGGGCGGCGAGGTGGTCAGCCAGGTCGTC
>DNXT01000145.1 GCA_003505795.1 Lysobacteraceae bacterium
AGCCTGGATGCCGATCGCGACGGTTTCATCGCCCCGGCCGAGGCCGCGCTGGACCCGATCCTGAAAGAGAACTTCGCGTCCTTCGACAGCAATGGCGACGGCCATCTGTCGCGCGACGAGTACGCCAGCTACCAGCCCGGCCCGGCCGACCCGTCGGGCGACTGAGCCCGCCGGTCGGCGGCATGCCCTGGGGCGTGTTATGCCCTTTGAGGTGAGTGCGAAGCCGGCTGGGGCGCGTGGAGGCAAGGCGCGCGCCGCCGTCGCCCAGGCTGGCCGCCTGGGCTAGGGGCGCAATGCAGTATCCGCGCGGCCCAGGCGGCTTCCCGGAGGGTTGATCGTCAGCGGCGCGGCGCCGCGCGACGCCCCCTCCACCCCGCTGACGCTCAACGCATCTCATCTCAAAGTGCGTAACACGCTCTAGAATCACGCGATGGACAAGCATCCCGCGCGCGCTGCGCGCAACGGCCACGCGATCGCGCTGGTAGGCTTCGACGGCGACGACACGCTGTGGAAGAGCGAAGACTACTACCGCGCCGCCGAGCGCGAGTTCGAAGCGATCCTGGCCGGCTACGTCGACCTCAGGGATGCTGGCATGCAGGCTCATCTGCTGGCGGTGGAACGGCGCAACCTGAAGATCTTCGGCTACGGCGCCAAGGGCATGACCCTGTCGATGATCGAGACCGCGATCGAGCTCACCGGCGCCCGCATCGGCGCGCGCGACATCCAGAAGGTGGTGGAGATCGGCCGCGCCACGCTGCAGCATCCGGTCGAGGTGATTCCCGGCGTGCCCGAGGCGGTGGCCGAGATCGCCCGCGAGTTCGAGGTGGTGCTGATCACCAAGGGCGACCTGTTCCACCAGGAGCAGAAGATCGCCCGGTCCGGCCTGTCGGACCTGTTCCACCGGATCGAGGTGGTCTCGGAGAAGGACCCGCCGACCTACGCGCGGGTGCTGTCGGAGTTCGGCCTGCCGGCGCAGCGGTTCGTGATGGTGGGCAATTCGCTGCGTTCGGACATCGAGCCGGTGCTCGCCCTCGGCGGCTGGGGCATCCATACCCCGTACGCGGTGACCTGGGCCCACGAGCAGGAACACGGCGTGGCCCACGACGCCCCGGGCCTGCGCGAGGTCGCCGACGCCCATGGCTGGCCGCAGGCGGTACATGCGCTAGACTTGGCCGCGGGCCAGCGCGGCGTGGGCTGAGGCCCGCCGATGCCGTCCTGCGGACGGCCCCGCCACGCCGAAACGGAAGTCGAAGCCGCGGCGCCTGCGCGCGGCATCACAGCGAGGAACAAGGACATGGCAAGTCTGACGGTTGTGCGGATGGGAGTGGCACTGGTGCTGGCGCTGGGAGCGGTGGCCTCCGGCCATGCCGCCGTCGGCCCGCTCGAGGAGGAACTGGTCAACCCGAGCGAGGTCACCTTCGACAACGGCGTGCCGTACTACTACGACGGCGGCAAGGCGATCCGGCTGAGCACCCGCAAGCAGGGCGGCGAGGTGGTGTATTTCCGCATGGTCCGCTACGACACCCAGGAGGGCTACCTCGGCGACGACGGCCGCAGCGTGGCCGCGGACCGGACCTACGCCGACTCGCACCGCAGCGCGCAGCACGTCGGCAGCGGCGCCAAGTACTACGGCAACGGCCTGTACGGACCGGACTACTACCAGAGCCCGTACAACCGCGACGCCCGCAAGCACTATTCCGGCCCCGGCTACTACGGCGCCTGCGACTGGCGCGGCTGCAAGGAAGTGCAATACGCGGTGCCGGTGTACTCGTACGGCTACTACGTGCCGTAAGCGGCACCAGCCGCGGGACTGACAGCGAGGGAGCCATGCTGCATCATCGCGGCATGGCTCCTTTCCTGTTCCTGCGGATCGCTCTGGCGGTGGCGCTGCTGTTGCCGGCGGCACTCGCCCCGGCGCTGGCACAGACCGATGCGCGGGCGACCGGCGAAGCGGAGGCCTACCGGCCGGCGACCGGCGATGCGTGGATCGACCGCCAGCTCGCCGACATCAACGCGTATGCGCGCCGCTATCCGGACAGCTTCCTGGACGAGCTGGCCCGCTATGCCGGCGTGCGCCGCGGCTACGCGCAGGCGCTGCTGCAGGAACAGCGCTGGCAACCGGGCGACCTGTACTTCGCCTGCTTCTGGACCCGGGCGATGAACCTGTCGTGCCGCGAGGCGGTCAAGGCCTGGAGCCGCGACCACCGCGACGGCTGGGAGGGCGTGGTCGGGCGCCTGCCGGTGGTCCCGGACAACCTGCACTACCGCGCGCTGCGCCATGCCATCGTCGCCAGCTACGACCGCTGGGAGCGTCCCATCGAACTGGATGCGACCCTGCAGCGCCAGCTCGGCGATCGCGACAAGCGCCGCAAGCGCGCGCTGGAGGCGATGGAGGCGGCCGAGGCCGCGGACGCGTCGAGGCTGTAGCGCTGCGCTCCCGGGTTTGCTGCTGTGCGTCTGGTGACCGGGTTGCGGCTCGGCGAAAATGGTCCGCCGGAATGACCGGCCAGCGCCGGATCCCCCACCGATGAGCGACACCGCGTTTGTTCCGCCCGACCTCATCCGCAGCCAGTTCGCGCAGGCGATGTCGGACATGTACCGCACCGAGGTGCCGCTGTACGGCACGCTGATGGAACTGGTGGCCAAGGTCAACGCCGACACGCTGGCGGCCGATCCGGCGCTGGCCGCGCAGCTGCTGCGCAGCGGCGAGCGCGAGCGCCTGGACCTGGAGCGCCACGGCGCGATCCGGGTCGGCACCGCCGCGGAACTGGCCATGCTGCGCCGGCTGTTCGCGGTGATGGGCATGCACCCGGTGGGCTACTACGACCTGTCGGTGGCCGGGGTGCCGGTGCATTCGACCGCGTTCCGCCCGATCGAGGCCGACGCGCTGTCGCGCAACCCGTTCCGGGTCTTCACCTCGCTGCTGCGGCTGGAACTGATCGAGAACGAATCGCTGCGTGCGCACGCCGCGCAGATCCTGGCGCGCCGGCAGATCTTCACCGCGGGCGCGCTCGAACTGATCGAGCGCCACGAGCGCGACGGCGGGCTCGGCCGCGAGCAGGCCGGCCGCTTCGTCGCCGAGGCGCTGGAGACCTTCCGCTGGCACGGCGACGCCACCGTGTCGCTGGCCAGCTACCGGGCGTTGAGCGACGCGCACAAGCTGATCGCCGACGTGGTCAGCTTCCACGGTCCGCACATCAACCACCTGACCCCGCGCACGCTCGACATCGACGCGGCGCAGGCCGAGATGCAGCGGCGCGGCATCGACGCCAAGGCGGTGATCGAAGGCCCGCCGCGCCGGCGCTGCCCGATCCTGCTGCGCCAGACCAGCTTCAAGGCGCTGGAGGAGCGGGTGCGCTTCCCCGGCGAGGGCGGCGCCGCGCAGGCGGGAACGCACACCGCGCGCTTCGGCGAGATCGAGCAGCGCGGCCTGGCGCTCACGCCCAAGGGGCGCGCGCTGTACGACGCGCTGCTGGCACAGGCGCGCGACGACGACGGCGCCGGCAGCACCGGCCACGACTACGACCGCCGCCTGGCGGCCGCGTTCGCCACCTTCCCCGACGACTACGAAACCCTGCGCCGCGAGGGGCTGGGCTACTTCCGCTACGCGCTGACCGACGCCGGCCGTGCCGATCCGGCCGCCGTCGCAGATCGGAAGAGCGTCGTGTAGGGAAAGAGTGTGAATCCGGTGTAGA
>DNXT01000142.1:0-206 GCA_003505795.1 Lysobacteraceae bacterium
TGCTGAACCGCTCTTCCGATCTACCCAGCCGCTGCCGCAGGCGCCTGCCGCCAACGCGGTTCCGGTGGCGCCGTCCGAGCCGGCCCCGGCCCCGGCGGCGCCCGAAGAAAAAGCTTCAGAACCATCACAAAAAGACTGAAGCCGGTTACAATGCGCTGCGCACTTGAGTACTGGTGCGCAACGTATGCCCAGGTGGCGGAATTGGT
>DNXT01000142.1:366-7101 GCA_003505795.1 Lysobacteraceae bacterium
GCGGAATTGGTAGACGCACTACCTTGAGGTGGTAGCGACGAGAGTCGTAGGGGTTCGAGTCCCCTCTTGGGCACCATGGTTTGGCTGCGAGTCCTGCGTGTTATGGCATCGCCGATACGCAGGGATTCGTTTATCCCATGCCTTCATGCGCAGCATGCGGGCAGAGGCAAGAGAGAATCGCTGTGCTGGCCGAATATTTGCCGAGTCTGCTGTTCCTGGTCGTCGCTACCGGTATCGGCATCGCACTGATGCTGATTGGTAGGTTCCTCGGTCCGCGCCGCCCCGATCCCCAGAAGCTTTCTCCCTACGAATGCGGATTCGAGGCATTCGAAGACGCGCGCATGAAGTTCGACGTGCGCTACTACCTGATCGCGATCCAGTTCATCGTGTTCGATCTGGAAATCATCTTCATCGTGCCCTGGACCCAGGTGTTCATGGATATCGGCGCCCGTTCGCTGGTCACCATGGGCCTGTTCGTCGGCATGCTGTTCCTCGGTTTTATCTACGTGTGGAAGAAGGGAGCGCTGGAATGGGAGTGATTCAGACCCTGGATCGTCTGATGACCAATCCGATCCCGGAAGGTCGGATCGACGACATTCTGCGCCCGGAAGGCGAGAACCCCCTGCTCGAGAAGGGCTACGTGACCACCAGCGTCGATGCGCTGCTGAACTGGGCGCGTACCGGCTCGATGTGGCCGATGACCTTCGGCCTGGCCTGCTGCGCGGTGGAGATGATGCACGCCGGCGCCGCGCGCCTGGACCTGGACCGCTACGGCGTGGTGTTCCGCCCGTCGCCGCGCCAGTCCGACGTGATGATCGTGGCCGGCACCCTGGTCAACAAGATGGCCCCGGCGCTGCGCAAGGTCTACGACCAGATGCCGGACCCCAAGTGGGTGATCTCGATGGGCAGCTGCGCCAACGGCGGCGGCTACTACCACTATTCGTACTCGGTGGTGCGCGGCTGCGACCGCATCGTCCCGGTCGACGTCTACGTCCCGGGCTGCCCGCCGACCGCCGAGGCGCTGGTCTACGGCATCCTGCAGCTGCAGAAGAAGATCTGGCGAACCCAGACCATCGCGCGCTGATCCTCCTTGTCCGACGAGAGCAGCCAAGCCCCCATGGCAGAGCAAGCAACCTCCCTCAACGACCGACTCAACGCACGTTTCGCCGGTGCGCAGGTCTTCGTGGTCGAGCCGCGCGGCGAAATGACGCTCGAGGTGCCGGCCGCCGACTGGCACGCGACCTGCCTGGCGCTGCGCGACGAGTTCGGCTTCGAGCAGCTGTCGGACCTGTGCGGCGTCGACTACCTGGGCTACGGCAGCGACGAATGGGACACCGCGGACGTGTCCTCGCAGGGCTTCAGCCGCGGCGTCGAGGGCAAGGCCGTCGGCCGTTTCGCCTGGGGCGAGTTCCCCTCGCGCGAGACCCCCGAGGGCGCCCAGCCGCAGCCGATGCCGCAGCAGCGCTTCGCCGTGGTCGCGCAGCTGATCTCCTACCGGCACAACCAGCGCCTGCGCGTGCGCTGCTACGCGCCCAACGACGAACTGCCGGTGGTGGCCTCGGTCACCGACATCTGGCCGGGCGTGAACTGGTTCGAGCGCGAGGCGTTCGACCTGTTCGGCATCGTCTTCGCCGGGCACCCGGACCTGCGCCGCATCCTCACCGACTACGGCTTCGTCGGCCATCCGTTCCGCAAGGACTTCCCGCTGATCGGCAACGTCGAGGTGCGCTACGACGAGGAGAAGAAGCGCGTGGTGTACGAGCCGGTGACCTCGGTCGAGCCGCGCGTGAACGTGCCGCGCGTGATCCGCGACGACGCCCGCTACCAGACCGCGGCCGGTGAGTCCGCGCAGACGGAGTCCGCCAAGTGAGCGAGTTCCACCAGGCCCACGAAGCCTTCGCGAGCAATCCTGCCGAGAGCAAGCAGGAGATCCGCAACTACACGATGAACTTCGGCCCGCAGCACCCGGCCGCGCACGGCGTGCTGCGCCTGATCCTGGAAATGGACGGCGAGACCGTGGTCCGCGCCGACCCGCACATCGGCCTGCTGCACCGCGGCACCGAGAAGCTGGCCGAGTCCAAGCCGTTCAACCAGTCGATCGGCTACATGGACCGCCTGGACTACGTGTCGATGATGTGCAACGAGCACGCCTACGTGCGCGCGATCGAGACCCTGATGGGGATCGAGGCGCCGGAGCGCGCACAGTACATCCGCACCATGTTCGACGAGATCACCCGCATCCTGAACCACCTGATGTGGGTGGGCTCCAACGCGCTCGACCTGGGCGCGATGGCGGTGATGCTGTATGCGTTCCGCGAGCGCGAGGAGCTGATGGACGTCTACGAGGCGGTCAGCGGCGCGCGCATGCACGCGACCTACTACCGTCCGGGCGGCGTCTACCGCGACCTGCCGGACCGCATGCCCAAGTACAAGGAATCGCGCTGGCACAAGGGCAACGCGCTCAAGCGCCTGAACGCCGCGCGCGAAGGCTCGATGCTGGACTTCCTCGAGGACTTCACCAACACCTTCCCGTCGCGCGTGGACGAATACGAGACGCTGCTCACCGACAACCGCATCTGGAAGCAGCGCACCGTCGGCGTGGGCGTGGTCTCGCCGGAGCTGGCCAAGGCCTGGGGCATGACCGGGGTGATGCTGCGCGGCTCGGGCATCGAGTGGGACCTGCGCAAGAAGCAGCCCTACGCCAAGTACGACGCGGTCGATTTCGACATTCCGCTCGGTACCGAAGGCGACTGCTACGACCGCTACCTCTGCCGCGTGGCGGAGATGCGCGAGTCCAACCGCATCATCAAGCAGTGCGTGCAGTGGCTGAAGGCCAACCCCGGCCCGGTCATGGTCAAGAACTTCAAGGTCGCTCCGCCCAGCCGCGAGGACATGAAGGACGACATGGAAGCGCTGATCCACCACTTCAAGCTGTTCAGCGAAGGCTATTGCGTCCCGGCCGGCGAGACCTACAGCGCCGTCGAGGCGCCGAAGGGCGAGTTCGGCTGCTACCTGCTCTCCGACGGTGCCAACAAGCCGTTCCGCGTGCACCTGCGCGCGCCGGGCTTCGTGCACCTGTCGTCGATGGACGCGGTGGTGCGCGGCTACATGCTGGCCGACGTGGTGGCGATGATCGGTACATACGATCTGGTGTTCGGCGAGGTGGATCGGTGATCCGGTCGGGACCCGGGACCCGGGATCCGGGACCCGCGATAAGCGGGTCGCTGGCGTCGTCGTCGATTACGGAGTTCGGATTTTTGCGCGACCTCGGAGCGATCGGGATCGGACCTTCATGGGTCCCGGGTCCCGGGTCCCGGGTCCCGGAGGTTCAAGCATGAAAGCAACAGGCAATTTCGAAGCGGCGCGCGATGTCGATCCGCTGGTGGTGCTGAGCGACAAGACGCGCGCTCACATCGATCACTGGCTCGCCAAGTTCCCGCCGGACCGCAAGCGTTCGGCGGTGCTGCAGGGCCTGCACGCCGCGCAGGAGCAGAACCAGGGCTGGCTGACCGACGAGCTGATCGCCGGCGTCGCCAAGTACCTGGAGCTGCCGCCGGTGTGGGCCTACGAGGTCGCCAGCTTCTACTCGATGTTCGAGACCGAGAAGGTCGGCCGCAACAACGTCGCGTTCTGCACCAACATCAGTTGCTGGCTGAACGGCGCCGAGGACCTGGTCGCGCACGCGGAGAAGAAGCTCGGCTGCAAGCTCGGCCAGTCCACCGCCGACGGCCGCGTCTACCTCAAGCGCGAGGAAGAGTGCCTGGCCGGCTGCGCCGGCGCGCCGATGATGGTCATCAACGGCCATTACCACGAGCGCCTGACCGTCGAGAAGGTCGACGAGCTGCTGGACGGGCTGGAGTAACGGCATGGCACATCATCACGAATCCAAGGGTCCGGTCGGTCCTGCGCCGTTGCCGCACCAGGTCGTCTACACGACCCTGCACTACGACACGCCGTGGTCGTACGAGAGCTATCTCAAGACCGGCGGCTACGCCGCCCTGCGCAAGATCCTCGAGGAGAAGATCGCGCCGGAGCAGGTGGTCGAGATGGTCAAGCAGTCCAACCTGCGCGGCCGCGGCGGCGCGGGCTTCCCGACCGGTCTGAAGTGGTCGTTCATGCCGAAGGGCAACATGCAGAAGTACATCCTCTGCAACTCGGACGAGTCCGAGCCCGGCACCTGCAAGGACCGCGACATCCTGCGCTACAACCCGCACGCGGTGGTGGAAGGCATGGCGATCGCCTGCTACGCCACCGGTTCGACCGTGGGCTACAACTACCTGCGCGGCGAGTTCCACCACGAGCCGTTCGAGCACTTCGAGCAGGCCCTGGCCGATGCCTACGCCAACGGCTGGCTCGGCAAGAACGTGCTGGGCTCGGGCGTGGACATCGACATCTACGGCGCGCTCGGCGCCGGCGCCTACATCTGCGGCGAAGAGACCGCACTGATGGAGTCGCTGGAAGGCAAGAAGGGCCAGCCGCGCTACAAGCCGCCGTTCCCGGCCAACTTCGGCCTGTACGGCAAGCCGTCGACGATCAACAACACCGAGACCTACGCCTCGGTGCCGGCGATCATCCGCAACGGCCCGGAGTGGTTCCAGAGCCTGAGCAAGACCAAGAACGGCGGCCCGAAGATCTTCTCGGTGTCCGGCTGCGTGCAGAAGGGCGGCAACTTCGAGGTGCCGCTGGGCACCACCTTCGACGAGCTGCTGGAAATGGCCGGCGGCCTGCGTCCGGGCCGCACGCTCAAGGCGGCGATCCCGGGCGGCGTGTCGATGCCGGTGCTCAAGGCCGAGCAGCTCAAGGGCCTGCAGATGGACTACGACACCCTGCGCGCGCTCGGCACCGGCCTGGGCTCGGGGGCGATCGTGGTGCTCGACGACAGCGTCTGCTGCGTGCGCTTCGCCTGCCGCATCTCGCAGTTCTTCCACAAGGAGTCCTGCGGCCAGTGCACCCCGTGCCGCGAGGGCACCGGCTGGATGCACCGGGTGCTGGAGCGCATCGTCGCCGGCAAGGCCACGATGGAGGACCTGCACCAGCTGAAGGCGGTGGCCGGCCAGATCGAGGGCCACACCATCTGCGCGTTCGGCGAGGCCGCGGCCTGGCCGATCCAGGGCTTCCTGCGCCAGTTCTGGGACGAATTCGAGTACTACATCGTCAACGGCCGTTCGATCGTCGACGTGCAATTGGGAGCGGCGGCATGAGCGCGCAGCCAGTGAATCCGAACGTTCCGCCGGATCACGTCTCCATCGAGATCGACGGGCAGAGCCTGGTCGTCCCGAAGGGTTCGATGATCATCCAGGCGGCCGACAAGGCCGGCATCCCGATCCCGCGCTTCTGCTACCACGAGAAGCTGCCGATCGCGGCCAACTGCCGCATGTGCCTGGTCGACGTGGAGAAGTCGCCGAAGCCGTCGCCGGCGTGCGCGACGCCGGTGATGGACGGCATGAAGGTCACCACGCGCAGCGAGAAGGCGCTGAAGTACCAGCGCAGCGTGATGGAGTTCCTGCTGATCAACCACCCGCTGGACTGCCCGATCTGCGACCAGGGCGGCGAATGCGAGCTGCAGGACGTCTCGCTCGGCTACGGCCGTTCGGTCAGCCGCTTCAACGAGCGCAAGCGCGTCGTGCCCGACGAGGACATGGGGCCGCTGGTCGCCACCGAGATGACCCGCTGCATCCAGTGCACGCGCTGCGTGCGCTTCACCGCCGACGTCGCCGGCAGCTACGAGCTGGGCGGCATGTACCGCGGCGAAAACCTGCAGATCGGCACCTACGACGGCAAGCCGCTGACCACCGAGCTGTCCGGCAACGTCATCGACGTGTGCCCGGTCGGCGCGCTGACCAACAAGGTGTTCCAGTTCCGCGCCCGCCCGTGGGAGCTGACCGCGCGCGAATCGCTGGGCTACCACGACGCGATGGGCTCGAACCTGTTCCTGCACGTGCGCCGCGGCGAAGTGCTGCGCGCGGTGCCGCGCGACAACGAGGCGGTCAACGAGTGCTGGCTGTCCGACCGCGACCGCTACTCGCACCAGGGCCTGTACAGCGACGACCGCGCGGTCAAGCCGCTGAAGAAGGTCGATGGCCAGTGGACCGAGGTGAGCTGGGCCGAGGGCCTGGCCGCGGCAGCCGAGATCCTGCGCGCACACCGGGGCGACGAACTCGGCGTGCTGGTGCATCCGTCCACCTCCAACGAGGAGGGCGCGCTGCTGGCGCGCCTGGCCGAGGGGCTGGGCAGCGGCAACCTCGACCACCGCATCCAGGGCCGCGATTTCTCCGATGCCGCGACCGCGCAGCCGTTCGCGCTGCCGCTGGCCGAGATCGAGCAGGCCGACGTCATCGTGGTCGTCGGCAGCAACGTGCGCCACGAGCTGCCGCTGCTGCACGCCCGCCTGCGCAAGGCGCAGACCAAGCACGGTGCGAAGATCCACTCGATCAACCCGGTCGATTTCGATTTCGCTTTCAACCAGGCGGGCAAGCAGATCGTCGCGCCGTCGCGGTTCGCCGCCGCGCTCGACGACGCCGGCCTGCGCGAGGCGGTGCAGGGCGCGACGCGCGCGGTGGTGATCGTCGGCGGCCTGCTCGAGAATCATCCGCAGGCAGCGACGCTGCGCCAGGCGGTGGCCGCGTTCGCCGCCGCCACCGGCGCCGCGCTGTGCCGCATCCCGCAAGGCGCCAACGCGGTAGGCCTGGTCGCGCAGGGCGTGCTGCCGAGCGCGCGCGACGCAGATCGGAAGAG
>DNXT01000468.1:0-2056 GCA_003505795.1 Lysobacteraceae bacterium
GGGACCCGGTAGATCAAGGGCGAAGCAACGGCAAAATCACCGGCAACAGCAACAGCAACAGCAACAGCAACGTCACGGTGGCGAGAGCAAGCTGCTGGTAGTGCAGATCGGGGCTTCGCTGGAATGCCCCGTGCGATCGAGCGTCGGAATCCGAAGGGAGAAGCACAGATGAGCATCGAGATCCGCATGCTGGCCTGGGCGGTACTGCTGGGCGTGGCGCAGCTGCTGCTCGCGGCCGCCGGCATGACCCGGCAGCGCGGCGGCAAGTGGAACGCCAGCGCCCGTGACGGTCAGCCGGCGCCGTTGACCGGGGTGCCGGCGCGGCTGGAACGGGCCTTCCACAATTTCCTGGAAACGTTCGCGTTCTTCGCCGCGGCGGTGCTGGCGGTGGTGCTGGCCCAGCGCCAGGACGCGCAGACCGCATTGGCGGTGCAGCTGTATTTCTGGGCGCGGGTGGTCTACGTGCCGCTTTACGCGGCCGGCATTCCGTACGTGCGCAGCCTGGTCTGGGGCGTGTCGATGCTGGGCATCATGCTGCTGGTGTGGGCGCTGCTCGGCTGACCGGCACCTTGATCCGGATCAACGCCGCCCGGTGCCGGCCGGCGTAGACTTGGCCGGTCGCAGCACAGGAGTGGCAATGAAGCGTGTCGATGTCGCCGTGGTCGGCGCAGGCCCGGCGGGCCTCAGTTTCGCCCGTTCGCTGGCCGGCAGCGGCTTGTCGGTGACGCTGATCGAGCAGCAGCCGCGCGAGCGGATCGCCGAGCCGGCCTTCGACGGCCGCGAGATCGCGCTGACCCACGCGTCGCGCCAGGTGATGGAGCGGCTCGGCCAATGGGCGCACCTTCCCGAAGGCGAGATATCGCCGCTGCGCGATGCGCGGGTGATGAACGGTTCCTCGCCGTTCGCGCTGACCTTCGCCGCCGACCGCCGCGGCGGCGAGGCGCTGGGCTGGCTGGTGCCGAACCACCTGATCCGGCGCGCCGCCTGGCAGGCGGTGCAGGGCCAGGACGGGCTGGAGATCGTCGACGGCACCTCGCTGGCCTCGCTGAACAGCGCCGACGACGGCGTGGTGCTGTCGCTGGGCTCGGGCCAGTCGCTGGCCGCACGCCTGCTGGTCGCCGCCGACAGCCGCTTTTCCAGCACCCGGCGCATGCTCGGGATCGGCGCGTCGATGCGCGATTTCGGCAAGACCATGCTGGTGTGCCGGATGCGCCACGAGCTTCCGCACCACCACGCGGCCTGGGAATGGTTCGGCTACGGCAAGACCATGGCGCTGCTGCCGCTGCACGGCGAGCGCGCCGGCGCGGTGCTGACCTTGCCGCCGCGCCGCGTGGAAGGCCTGCTGGCGATGGACGAGGCCGAGTTCGGAAAGGCCATCACCGGTTATTTCGAGCACCGGCTCGGCGCCATGGTCCAGGACGGCAGCCGGCACGCGTATCCGCTGGTCGGCGTGTATGCGGAGCGGTTCGTCGGCCGGCGCAGCGCGCTGATCGGCGACGCGGCGGTCGGCATGCATCCGGTCACCGCGCACGGCTTCAATTTCGGCCTGCAGGGACAGGCGCTGCTGGCGCGGGCGATCGTCGCGGCCGCGAAGGCGGGCAAGGACATCGGCGCGGCCACGCTGCTGGCCGGGTACGAACGCAGCCACCGGCGCGCGACGCGCCCGCTGTACGAGGCCACCAACGCGATCGCCGCGCTGTACACCGACGACCGCCTGCCGGCCCGGCTGCTGCGCAACGCCGCGCTGCGCGCGGCCAACGCGGTGGCGCCGTTCAAGAAGGTCATCGCTTCGCACCTGACCCAGCGCGACGCGGCCTGGTCGCGCTGAGCCTGCGTTGCCAGTATTCCGCGGTCGCGGGCGTCACTGCGCACGGAGCGGGGGGCGGTCGGAATACCGCAGGAGCGACTTCAGTCGCGGGCTATTAAGCCCGCACTTTCAGATGCGGGGAATTACGCCCCTCTCCCCTCGGGAGAGGGGTTGTTGGGGTGAGGGGTACGGGGCGAAGCCTCTGCGATGTCTGGCCGCGCGAGGCTTGCCCGTACCCTCATCCGCCCC
>DNXT01000468.1:2149-2633 GCA_003505795.1 Lysobacteraceae bacterium
CTCATCCGCCCCTCCGGGGCAGCTTCTCCCGCCGGGAGAGGGGAAGCTGAGCCGGTGCCAATCGGATCCCGGCACAGCCCCGTCGCGACTGAAGTGGTTCGTGCGAGAAGCCGAAAACCGAGCACTAGAGCCCGACGACGCGGATCTCCACGTCGTCCAGCCGTACCGTCTGCCCGGCGCGGATCTTGGCGGTCTTGCGCAGCTCCACCGCGCCGTCCACCGTCACCGCGCCGCTGGCGACGATCGCCTTGCCCTGGCCGCCGCTGTCGGCGATGCCGGCCAGCTTGAGCAGCTGGTTGAGTTCGACGTGGTCGCGGTCGAGTTCGAATTCGAGGATCTGCATGCGGGGAGGGCCGGTGGCGGGCGCTCATTCTCGCTCGAATTCGGCGATTTCCACGAGCAGGCGCTGGCTGCGGCGGATGCCGTCGGCGCCGTCGCCGCGCACGGCATCGTCCGGCGGCGGTCGGCGCCGCCTGCGCAGGTG
>DNXT01000221.1 GCA_003505795.1 Lysobacteraceae bacterium
CCGCCGGAGCGGCCGGGGCGGCCTCGGCGACCGCGCCTTCCTCGATGATCGCGAGGACCTGCGCGCTGGTCACGGTGCTGCCGGCGTCGAACTTGATTTCCTTCAGCACGCCGTCGACCGGCGAGGGGACTTCGAGCACGACCTTGTCGGTCTCCAGGTCGACCAGATTCTCGTCGCGCTTGACCGCTTCGCCGGCCTTCTTGTGCCAGCTGGCGATGGTGGCGTCGGATACGGATTCGGGCAGTACCGGAACTTTGACTTCGGTGGCCATCTGGGGTGCGTCCTAGGGTTCTTGTTCTTGGGAGTTGGGAAGAGGGATCTTATTCAGCGACCACGTCGTTGAACGGATTGACCAGCGCGTCGGCGATCAGCTTCTGCTGCTCGGCGACGTGGTCGGCCATGTGGCCGGCCGCCGGCGAGGCCGAACGCGCGCGACCTGCGTAGTGGATGCTCTGGCCGTCGGCCAGGCACGCCTGCAGGTGGTGCTTGATCTGGTACCACGCGCCCTGGTTCTGCGGCTCTTCCTGGCACCACACCACGTCGGTGGCCTTGCCGTATTTCTTGAGCTCGGCGGCCAGCAGCGCGCGCGGGAACGGGTACAGCTGTTCCACGCGCAGGATCGCCACGTCGTCCTGGCCGCGCTTGGTCTGGTCCTCGAGCAGGTCGTAGTAGACCTTGCCCGAGCACAGCACCACCCGCTTGACCTTGCCGGCGTCGGCGCCGGCGTCGCCGATCAGCTGCTGGAACTCGCCGTTGGCCAGCTCTTCCAGCGACGACACCGCCAGCTTGTGGCGCAGCAGCGACTTGGGCGACATCACCACCAGCGGCTTGCGGGTGCTCATCTTCAGCTGGCGGCGCAGCATGTGGAACGCCTGCGCCGGGGTCGACGGCACGCACACCAGCATGTTCTCCAGCGCGCACAGCTGCAGGAAGCGCTCCAGGCGCGCGGAGCTGTGCTCAGGGCCCTGGCCTTCGTAGCCGTGCGGCAGCAGCAGGGTCAGGCCGGTGATGCGGCCCCACTTGGCCTCGCCGGCGGCGATGAACTGGTCGATCACCACCTGCGCACCGTTGGCGAAGTCGCCGAACTGGCCTTCCCAGATGCACAGGGTGTTGGGGTCGGTGGTCGAGAAGCCGTACTCGTAGGCCATCACCGCCTCCTCGCTGAGCAGCGAGTCGATGATGGTGGCCTGTTCCGGCGACTGCACCAGCTGGCGCAGCGGCAGGTAGTAGTCGTCGGTCTTCTGGTCGTGCAGGATCGCGTGGCGGTGGGTGAAGGTGCCGCGGCCGACGTCCTGGCCGACCAGGCGCAGCGCGTTGCCCTCGTCCAGCAGGGTGGCGTAGGCCAGGTTCTCGGCGAAGCCCCAGTCGCCCGGGACCTCGCCGGCGGCCATCTTGCGGCGGTCGTCGTAGACCTTGGCCACGCGCGAGTGCAGCTCCACGCCTTCGGGGATGGTGTTGATCAGCTTGGCGAGCTGCTTGAGCTTGTCCAGCCCGACCGCGGTGCTGACCGGGTCGGACAGCTTGCCCGACAGCAGCCGGGACCAGTCGACGTACATCTTGCTGTCGGCCGGGGTCTTCTCGACCTTGGCCAGCTCGGTGGTGACCTCGCCGGAGTCGAGCTTGTTGCGGTAGCCGTCGGCCAGCGCCTTGCCGCCGTCGGCCGGGATCACGCCGGCCGCCTCCAGCTTGGCCGCGTACAGCTCGCGGGTGGTCTGGTGCTTGCGGATGATCTGGTACATCACCGGCTGGGTGATGGCCGGCTCGTCGGCTTCGTTGTGGCCCCAGCGGCGGTAGCAGACCAGGTCGATGACCACGTCCTTCTGGAATTCCTGGCGGAAGTCGTAGGCCAGCTTGGCCGCGAACACCACCGCTTCCGGGTCGTCGCCGTTCACGTGCAGCACCGGTGCGCCGATCATCTTGGCCACGTCGGTGCAGTACAGGGTCGAGCGCGAGTCCTCGCGGCGGCTGGTGGTGAAGCCGACCTGGTTGTTGATGACGATGTGCACGGTGCCGCCGACGGCGAAGCCGCGCGCCTGCGACATCTGGAACAGCTCCATCACCACGCCCTGGCCGGCGAACGCGGCGTCGCCGTGGATCAGGATCGGCAGCACCTGCTTGCGCGCGGTATCGCCGCGGCGCTCCTGGCGCGAACGCACCGAGCCTGCGACCACCGGGTCGACGATCTCCAGGTGCGAGGGGTTGAACGCCAGCGCCAGGTGCACCGGGCCGCCATCGGTGGCGACGTCGGCGGAGAAGCCCATGTGGTACTTCACGTCGCCGGCGGAGGCGCGGGCGTCGTGCTCGAACTTGCCTTCGAACTCGTCGAACAGCTTGCGCGGGTTCTTGCCGAGGGTGTTGACCAGGACGTTGAGGCGGCCGCGGTGGGCCATGCCGATCACCACGTCCTTGACCTGGTCCTTGCCGGCGTCGCGGATCATGGTGTCCAGCAGCGGGATCAGCGAGTCGCCGCCTTCCAGCGAGAAGCGCTTCTGGCCGACGTACTTGGTGTGCAGGTAGCGTTCCAGGCCCTCGGCGGCGGTCAGCCGCTCCAGGGTGCGGCGCTGGGTGTCGGCGTCGAGGTTGTAGTGGCCGCCGGCGCTTTCCAGGCGCTGGTAGATCCAGCGGCGCTGTTCGGCTTCGGAGATGTGCATGAACTCGGCGCCGATCGAGCCGTTGTAGGTCGCCTTCAGGCGGGCCAGCAGGTCGCGCAGCTTCATGCGCGGCTGGCCGGCGACGCCGCCGGTGCTGAACTCCGCGTCCAGGTCGCCTTCGGACAGGTTGTGGAACGGCAGGCCCAGGTCGGGCGGGTTGACCGGGGCGGTCAGGCCGAGCGGATCGAGGCGGGCGCCGAGGTGGCCGCGCGACCGGTAGGCGGTGATCAGGCGACCGACGTTGCGTTCGCGCTCGTCGCTGGCGCCGCTCCCGATGCCGGCGTTGGCCGCGTTCCTGGCGGCCTCGGCGATGTGGGCGATGACCGCGGAGTGGGGGACGTCACCGGCATCGCGGCCCTGGAAGCCGTCGAAGTAGGTTTTCCACTTGGGATCGACACTGTCGGGAGAAACGAGGTACTGCTCGTAGAGGTCCTCGATATAGGCGGCATTGCCGCCGGCGAGCTGCGAAGATTGCGCAAACTGCTTTAGTAGATTGTCCACGATCGTGAGTCGGGTCGCTGTGGTTGTCTTGAGTTCGGAAGGCGGTCCGGCCAAGGCCGGGCGGGTCGTTGAAACGAAAAAATTATACCCCCAGGTGCCTAGGAGAGGACGTCTGGCCTTGGTATGGGTCGATACGTATCGCGTATTGCCGAGGTGGTGCGGTTCAGATTCCCAGCGCCCGGTAATCGTTCCAGGACGCGCTGCGTTCCCAGGTCTGCGCGAATTCCAGGGTGAGCTGGCGATTGCGTGCCGCACCCTCCAGCCAGGTCTCGCCCTCGTCGAAGCGGCTGCCCGTTGGACGAAAGTAGTAGCCGCCCTGGTCGTTGCACAGATAGGCGCCGGGATAGGAGGCGTCGACCGGATCGCCGACCCGGCGGAACCGGAACACGCTGGGCAGGCGCTGCGCCAGCCGCAGCAGCGGCGCGGCCTGCAACTGCGGGCTGGCGGCGTCCTGCAGCAGTACCCGCACGCGCTTGTCGTGGCGGGCGGTGGCGAAGCGCCGCAGCGCCTCCAGCACGGGCGCGCGGTCGAGCAGGCCGGGGTCGAGCGCCCGCGAGTAGAGGACCAGGTCGCGGCGCGCCTGCACGATCAGCGCGACGGTGGCGGTTTCCGCGGCGTGGATGTCGTCCACGGCCATCGGCCCGTCCAGGCGCCGCTGCAGCGTGCCGGCGCTGGCCTCGGGCAGGAAGCCGTGGCGGCGGTACAGCGAGATCGGAAGAGCG
>DNXT01000222.1 GCA_003505795.1 Lysobacteraceae bacterium
GCCGCTGGTCTGCGCCGGTGCGCTCGCGCACTGGCAGGCATTGCGCGCGCACCTGCCGGCGCTGGCGGCGGTCGGCCTGCTCGGCGTGGTCGGCTTCAACCTGGCGATGTTCTTCGGACTGCGCTCGACCACCCCGTTCAACGCCGCGCTGATCATGGCGACGACGCCGCTGTGGACGCTGCTGCTGTCGGCGCTGGTCGAGCGCGAGCGCCTGGACCGCTGGCGCGGCGCCGGCCTGCTGAGCGGGCTGGCCGGGGTGGCGCTGGTGGTCAGCGGCGGCGATCCCTCCCGGCTGGCGCAGCTGCGGCTGGCCCCGGGCGACGCCATCGTGCTCGGCGGCTCGCTGTCCTGGGCGCTGGCGACGGTGGTCTCGCGCCGCTACCTGGGCGCGCTGAACGCGCAGGAGACCACCGCCTGGTCGATCGTGCTCGGCAGCGCCGTGCTGCTCCTGCTGGCCGCGCTGCACGAGCATCCGCTGGCCGCCGCGACCCGCGCCCCGGCCAGCGCGCACTGGGGCATCGCCTACCTGGCGCTGTGCAGTTCGGTGCTGGGCTACCTGTTCTGGTTCGCCGCCGCGCAACGCATCGGCGCGGCGCGCACCGCCAGCTTCTTCAACCTGGTACCGGTGTTCACCCTGCTGGTGGGCATGGCCGGCGGGCAATCGCCGCAGCCGGCGCAGCTGCTGGGCGTGGCCGCGGTGATCGGCGGCGTCGTGCTGGCCTCGCGTTCGCGTCCGGCGCCGGCGGCCGGGCAACGGCATGCCGATGGAGCCAAGCCCGACAGCGCGTCGGCGGCGAGGCCCTGTCGGGGCTGAAGCCCCTCCCACAGGGAGCGGCGCGAATGGATGCGCATCGTTCGCGGCAGCACGCCCCGGCTTCGCGTCGATGGCGCGAACCCGGGATAGTCCGTGACGAGGCCTTCCTGTGGGAGGGACTTCAGTCGCGACGGGCTTTACCGGTGAAGCCTCATCTCGACTGAACGGCCTCGGCATGCCGAGGCCACTCCCACGGAGGGCGCAAACGGCCGCCGGTTTCGGCACCGCCGGCGGCGGCGACGCAACATGCCCGCGCCGGGGCCTCAGCGCGGCTGCCGGCGCAGGATGAACTCGCGATCGCGGATGCGCCCGACCGGGAACTCGTACTCGCCGACCTTCTCGAAGCCGTAGCGCGCGTAGAAACGCTGCGCGCCGAAGTTCTCCGACCACACCCCGATCCACAGCGTGCGCGGCCCGTCGCGCTCCAGCCACTGCAGCGCGGTCTCGAACAGGCGGCTGCCCCAGCCGCTGTTCTGGTGCTGCTTCAGCAGGTACAGCCGCTTCAGCTCGCCGTCGCCGGGCCGCACGTCCTCGCGCGGCAGGCCGCACGGGCCGGCCGCGGCATGGCCGACCGCCACCCCGTCCAGCTCCAGCAGCCAGATCGCGTAGTCCGGATGCGCCAGCACGATGCGCGAGCGTTCGACCGCGTAGCTCTCGGCGAGGAACCCCTGCAGGTCCTCGTCCGGATACAGGTGGCCGAAGGTCTCGGTGAAGGTGCGTGCGGCGAGGGCCGACAGGACCTCGGCATCCTCGGGCGTGGCGCGTCGGATGCCGTAGCCCATGGCTCAGCCCCTGGCCGGCTGCGGGCGCACCTGCACGTGCACCTCGGCCAGCTGGTCGTCGGCGATCGGCGACGGCGCATCGGTCATCAGGTCCTGCGCGCCGGTGGTCTTGGGGAACGGGATAACGTCGCGGATCGACTCGGTACCGGCCATCAGCGCGGCGATGCGGTCGATGCCGAAGGCGATGCCGCCGTGCGGCGGCGCGCCGTAGTTGAGCGCGTCGAGCAGGAAGCCGAACTTGGCGCGGGCTTCCTCGGCGCCGATGCCGAGCAGCTCGAACACCGCGCTCTGCATCTCCGGGCGGTGGATGCGGATCGAGCCGCCGCCGATCTCGTTGCCGTTGAGCACCATGTCGTAGCCGCGCGACACCGCGGTCCTGGCATGCGCCTTGAGGTCGGCGATGTCGTCCACCGCCGGCGCGGTGAAGGGGTGATGCAGGGCGACGTAGCGCTGCGCCTCCTCGTCCCATTCGAACATCGGGAAGTCGGTGACCCACAGCGGGCGCCAGCCGTCGGCGACCAGGCCGAAGTCCTTGCCGGCCTTCAGGCGCACCGCGCCCATGAAGTCGGAGACCTTGGCGTAGGCGCCGGCGCCGAAGAACACGATGTCGCCGTTGCCGGCGCCGGTGGCCTCGATCAGCGCGGCGAACTTCTGCTCGTCGAAGAACTTGGCGATCGGCGAGCTGACCTCGCCGCTCTCGCCGATCTTGATGTAGGCCAGGCCCTTGCTGCCGTACTTGGCGGCGTGCGCGGCGTACTCGTCGATCTGCTTGCGCGACAGCGCGGCGCCGCCGGGGATGCGCAGCGCGGCGACGCGGCCGTCGGCGTCGTTGGCCGGGCCGGTGAACACCGCGAACCCGCTGTCCTTGACCAGCTCGGCGACGTCGACCAGCTCCAGCGCGATGCGCAGGTCCGGCTTGTCCGAGCCGTAGCGGCGCATCGCCTCGGCCCAGGTCATGCGCGGGAACTGCGCGTCGAGCTCGACGTCGACCACTTCCTTGAAGATCGCGCGCACCATCTCCTCGACGAAGTCCTGCACGTCGCGCTCGCGCACGAAGGCGAACTCCATGTCGAGCTGGGTGAACTCGAGCTGGCGGTCGGCGCGCAGCGCCTCGTCGCGGAAGCAGCGCGCGATCTGGTAGTAGCGGTCGAAGCCGGCCACCATCAGGATCTGCTTGAACAGCTGCGGGCTCTGCGGCAGCGCGTAGAACTCGCCCGGGTGCATGCGCGCCGGCACCAGGAAGTCGCGTGCGCCTTCCGGGGTGGCCTTGGTCAGGATCGGGGTCTCGATGTCCTGGAAGCCGCGCGCATCGAGGTGGCGGCGCAGCGCCTGCACCAGCTTGATGCGGGTGCGCTGCATGCGCTGCATCTCCGGGCGGCGCAGGTCCAGATAGCGGTACTTCAGGCGGGTGTCCTCGCCCGGGTTCTCGTGGGCGTGGAACGGCAGCGGCGCGGCCTTGTTGAGGATGGCGATGCGAGTGGCGATCACCTCGACCTTGCCGGTGCGGATCTTGTCGTTGACCGCATGGCGCGCGCGCACCACGCCCTCGACCTGCAGCACGTCCTCGTAGCCCAGCGAAGCGGCGACCGCGAACACCTCCGCGTTGTCCGGCTCCACCGTCACCTGCACGATGCCCTCGTGGTCGCGCAGGTCGATGAAGCAGACGCCGCCCAGGTTGCGGGCCACGTCGGTCCAGCCGGCGAGGGTGACGGTTTGGCCGATCAGGGTCTCGTCGACCAGGCCGCAGAAGTGGGTACGCATCAAGAACTCCGAGGGGAAAACCCGGCACGGAACGGTGCCGGAAGGTTTTTTTACCGCAGCCGTAGGCCGGTCAAGCCGGATATTCTGGGGCCCGCGCCCGGCCGGGGCAAATGCCGGCCGCGTCACCGCCGATTAAGCGGGGCCGCGGCTATATTCGCCGCCACCCACCATCGCGAAGGATCGACCATGCTGCGCACCGCCCTGTTCGTCGCCGGTCTTGGCATGATCGCCCTGCACAGCGCGCCGGCCGGCGCGCAGGAGCGGGGCTGGAACGCCGCCCAGACGGTCACCTGCTCCAGCAACGACAAGCGCCGCCGCCAGTGCGACACCCCGTTCCGCGGGCGCGCGGTGCTGGTGGAGAACATTTCCGGAACCCGCTGCGTGGAAGGCAGCAACTGGGGCAGCGGGCGCGGCTACGTCTGGGTGGATCGCGGCTGCCGCGGCCGCTTCGCCGAGCAGCGCGGCGGCT
>DNXT01000466.1:0-194 GCA_003505795.1 Lysobacteraceae bacterium
GGCGGCGAGCCCAGCGGCGTGCTGGTGGATGGCGCGATGGCGCTGGTGACCGCGGTGATGCCGCCGCCGGACGCGGCCATGCGCGAGCGCGCGCTGGCCGCCGCATTGCGCGAAGCGGTCAGCCACGGCCTGACCGGCGTGCACGACATGGGCACCTCGCGCGAGGACCTGGCGCTGATGCGCCGCTTCGCCGA
>DNXT01000466.1:518-7020 GCA_003505795.1 Lysobacteraceae bacterium
CCCTGGCCGACCTGTGCGAGCACGGTGCCTACGCGCATCCCGGCGGCCGCCTGAAGATGCGCGGCGTCAAGCTCTACATCGACGGCGCGCTCGGCAGCCGCGGCGCCGCCCTGCTTGAGGACTACAGCGACGACCACGGCAACCGCGGCCTGCTGGTCACCGACCCGGCCGCCTACGAGCGCGCGGTGCGCAAGGCCAGGGCCTGCGGCCTGCAGGTGGCCAGCCACGCCATCGGCGACCGCGGCAACCGCCTGGTGCTGGACACCTACGAACGCGTGCTGGGCGCGGACCAGGCCGGCGACCGCCGCTGGCGCGTCGAACATGCCCAGGTGCTGTCGCCGCCGGACATCCCGCGCTTCGCCGCGCTGGGCGTGATCGCCTCGATGCAGCCCACCCACGCCACCTCGGACATGCCCTGGGCGCAGGACCGCCTGGGCCCGCAGCGCATCCTCGGCGCGTATGCGTGGCAGCGACTGCTGCACAGCGGCGCGCGGCTGGCGCTGGGCTCGGACTTCCCGGTGGAATCGCCCGATCCGCGCCTGGGCCTGCAGGCCGCCATCACCCGCCAGGACCGCCACGGCCAACCGCCCGGCGGCTGGCAGCCCGACCAGAAACTCGGCCGCGAGCAAGCCCTGCGCGGCTTCACCCGCGACGCCGCCTATGCCGGATTCGACGAGGACACCGTGGGCCAGCTCAAGCCCGGCCTGCGCGCGGACTTCGTGGTGCTGGCGGAGGACCCGTTCGCGGTGCCCGAGTCGGAGCTGGACGCGCTGCAGGTGCAGGCGACCTGGGTGGACGGGAAGGCGGTGTTCGAGCGCGGGAGGGATTGAGCGGCCCCGAACCCGCTATCGGCCATGCGTCTCAGGGGCCGACGGCAATGGAGGTGACCTGCCTGACCCACCGTGCCGGACGGCTGTCGTCGGGCACGACCAGCCGCCAGGGACCGTCCGCGGGCGCGAGCGGAGCGCCGTCCGCGCGATCGGCCAGCACTACCCGCCTGCCGCCCAGCGTGGGATCGAGCTCGGACAGGGCGAACACCACCTGGTAGCCATCGGCGGCCGTCACCCGGACCGCGAGCCGGAGATCCTTGCCGCGCAGCGACTCGACGGGCGAAACGCCGGCCGCCTTCAGGACCTGGACCAGGTCGTATCCCTCGTAGCGGGCGCTCTTACCGTGCGAAGTGGCCGAGAGCGATTGCCTGGGAACGGACCGCAGCTGGTCCTCCGACAGGCTGACGGCCTTGCCGTCGGCAAGGACGATGGTAGGGGGCGCCGCGTGCGCGAACCCGCAGATGGCCAGGAGCAGAACAACGACGAGCAGGCGACAGGACGTGGTCATGGGAGCGATATTGGAATCAACCGTCTGCCAGGGCAACAGCGGCCAGGGCGAATCTGCAGGCATCTGCGGCTCACTCGGGTGCCCGCCGACAGGTAGCCAGGCTTGTGGGCAGTGCCGTCGGCGAACCGCGACAGCTGGCAAAACAGCGGCAAGCGGGCCCAGCACCTGAATTGAGCCGCGCCGCGAAGCGGCATCGGCTTGAACGAGCTACTGAGCGTCAGCTGCTATGGCAAGACCGATATGTTGTTGCCATAACGATCTTCAAGCATCCAACGGCGATTGAACGCCTTGGATCTATTGTTGATATTTCCCAGGAGGTGGCTCTGCACCCACTCCGAATCAGGGAAGTCGACTTCGCGTACCCGGCCGGTGCTGTCATTCACATAGCGATCCCGATCGACGTACTGCTGGATATGTCGCTTGTCACTGAAAAAGCGTGCCCGTGTGTTCGGATACTTTGCATAGAAATCCTTTGCCATCCGGATGAGCGTCCCTTGTCTCACATCTTTTGGAACCACCACGACAACGAATTCCCACTCCTCTTTCGGGAAGAGCATGTGTCTGATCTTGTAGCTGCCCCAGACCTCGGTTTTCGTATCAGCCAGGACCAGAGGCCCCTTGACCGGTGGCGCGGCGTGAGCACTCCAGATGCTCACAAGGAGCAGTAGTGCAATGCAGGTCAAGTTCTTCCAGCGGCATGGACGTTTCAAATGCCCTCCTAGGTAACGCAGACGCTTGAATTGTGCTGGAACCCGAATTAAGCCGCGCCGCGAAGCGGGTTCGGCTTGAATGAATTGCTAGGCCTCTTTACTGGCACGAAGGTAGAGCCAGCGCCATGCCATAGGAACAGTCACAACACTAGCCAAGCCAAGAACCAATTGCAGCAAAACCATCCACCCAGGCCTAGAGCCCATAGGTCCCAAGATACTGAGAGACAGCGAAGCAATTAGCGACGCTAGAAATGCAATTGCCGCAACTCCGTATCGTGTCGAGTTGTACTTGTTCGTCATGACACCTCCTAACGGCCTAACGCCTGAGTTAAAGCCGCGCCTCACCCCTTCGCCCGGTCATGCTCCAGGTGATACCGCGTAGCCACCTCGACCTCGCCCTTGGAGCCCAGGAACACCGGCACCCGCTGATGCAGCCCGGTCGGCTGAATCTCCAAAATCCGCTCCCGCCCGGTCGTGGCGGCGCCGCCGGCCTGCTCGACCAGGAAGCCCATCGGGTTGGCCTCGTACATCAGGCGCAGCTTGCCCGGCTTGCCCGGGTCCTTCTTGTCCCACGGGTAGATGAAGATGCCGCCACGGGTGAGGATGCGGTGCACGTCGGCGACCATGCTGGCGATCCAGCGCATGTTGAAGTCCTTGCCGCGCGGGCCTTCCTTGCCCGCAAGCAGGTCGGCCACGTAGCCCTGCATCGGCGCTTCCCAGTGGCGCTGGTTGGACATGTTGATGGCGAATTCCTGGGTCTGCTCGGGCACGCGCATGTCGGGCTGGGTCAGCAGGAACGAGCCTTCCTCGCGCTCCAGGGTGAACGCATGGGTGCCGTGGCCCAGGGTCAGCACCAGCATCGTGCTCGGCCCGTAGATGCAGTAGCCGGCCGCGACCTGGCGGGTGCCGGGCTGCAGGAAGTGCTCGTCGCTGGGCTTCTCGGTGCCGGCCGGGGCGCGCAGCACCGAGAAGATGGTGCCGACCGAGACGTTGACGTCGATGTTGGAGCTGCCGTCGAGCGGGTCGAACAGCAGCAGGAAGTCGCCGCGCGGGTACTTGTCGGGCACCGGCTGGCTGTGCTCCATCTCCTCCGAGGCGCTCGCCGCCAGGTGGCCGCCCCAGGCGTTGGCCTCGATCAGGATGTCGTTGCTGAGCACGTCGAGCTTCTTCTGCGCCTCGCCCTGCACGTTGCCGGTGCCGGCGTCGCCGAGCACGTCGCCGAGCGCGCCCTTGCTGACCGCGATGGAGATGCGCTTGCAGGCGCGGGCGACGATGCTGACGAGCTGGCGCAGCTCGGCGTCGATGCGGCCGGCGTGCTGTTCTTCGATCAGGTAGCGGGTGAGCGAGGTTCGCGACATGGGGGAGCTGCTGCCTTGCGTGGGAAGGAACCGCTATTGTCGCGTTCGTCGTGTGGTTTTTCGATCATGGCGTGGGATCGTTGTGGGAGGGACTTCAGTCCCGACGGGCCTTCCCGGCCCGTCGTCGGGACTGAAGTCCCTCCCACAAACAGCCCTCTGCGGAAGTTCCGCCACGCGCGGCGGCGCGGCGAACATCGGGGCTTGTCATTCTTTCTGCGGCGCCCATCGCGACTGAAGGCGCGCCTGCGGGAGCGGTGGCATTTAGAATGCCGGTTCCTCCGGCGTCGTGCCGCTCTACCAAGGCTGTCGATGAACAACTGGCTGGCGCGGCTGCGCATCGATCCGTTCACCCTGGCGCTGCTGTGCACGGTCACGCTGGCCTCGCTGCTGCCGGTCGCGGGGACCGCCGCCGCGGTCATGGACGACGTCACCGACGTCGCCATCGCCGCGCTGTTCTTCCTGCACGGCGCGCGGCTGTCGCGCGAGGCGGTCAAGGCCGGCCTGCTGCACTGGCGCCTGCACCTGCTGATCCTGGCCTGCACGTTCGTGCTGTATCCGCTGCTCGGCCTGCTGTTCAAGCCGTTCGCGCACGCGCTGCTGACGCCGGAACTGTTCGTCGGCGTGCTGTTCCTGTGCGCCCTGCCCTCGACCGTGCAGTCGTCGATCGCGTTCACCTCGATGGCCGGCGGCAACGTGCCGGCCGCGGTCTGCGCGGCCTCGCTGTCGAGCCTGCTGGGCGTGTTCGTCACGCCGCTGCTGATGACCCTGCTGGTCGGCTCGCAGGGCGCGATGGCGCATCCGGCCGAGGCGATCGGCAAGATCCTGCTGCAGCTGCTGGTGCCGTTCCTGGCCGGCCATTTCCTGCGCCCGCTGATCGGCCGCTGGGTCGAACGCCACCGCGCGATCCTGCGCTACACCGACCAGGGCACGATCCTGCTGGTGGTCTACACCGCCTTCAGCGAGTCGGTCAACGAAGGCCTGTGGCACGACACGCCGCTGCCGGCGCTGCTGGGCATGGCGGCGGTGGCGATGGTGCTGCTCGGCGTGGCGATGGTGCTGATCACGGTGCTGGCGCGCCGGCTCGGGTTCGACCGCGCCGACGAGATCGCGATCGTGTTCTGCGGTTCCAAGAAGAGCCTGGCCACCGGCGTGCCGATGGCCAAGGTGATGTTCGCCGGTTCCAGCCTCGGCGCGATCGTGCTGCCGGTGATGCTGTACCACCAGATCCAGCTGATCGTCTGCGCGGTGGTCGCCGGGCGCTATGCGCGCCGGAGCGGCTCCGTCCCCCGGTAGTCTTCGTAGCCGCGGCCGTGGCCTCGGCAAAGCCGATGCCGTTCCGTCGCGACGCGGCTCTTGCAGGAAAGCCAGCGCCCCCATATGCGGGATTCAAACGGGAAGGCCCGTTCGCGACCGAAGTCGCTCCCGCGGGTGATCGGGCGGCCGCTCAGCCCGCGGGCAGCGCCAGCGGCCGCAGCCACGGCAGCAGCCAGTGGTCCACCAGCAGGAACGCGAACAGCGCCATCAGGTAGACGATGGAGTAGCCGAACATCTTCATCGCGAACTGCTCGTCCGGCGGATCGAGCATGCGCCATGCGTACCAGAGGAACACCGCGTCCAGCACCAGCGCGCCGCCCAGGTAGAACAGCCCGCACATGCCGACGATCACCGGCAGCACGGTCACCACCGCCAGCAGGATCGAGTACAGCAGGATCTGCCGGCGCGTGTACTCGACCCCGTGCGTCACCGGCAGCATCGGAATGTCGGCCTTGGCGTAGTCGGCGCGGCGGAAGATCGCCAGCGCCCAGAAGTGCGGCGGCGTCCACACGAAGATGATCAGCACCAGCAGCAGCGAGTAGCCCCAGTCCCACGCGCCCTGCATGCCGGTGACCGCAGCCCAGCCCAGCAGCGGCGGGGTGGCGCCGGCCAGCCCGCCGATCACGATGTTCTGCGAGGTCGCGCGCTTGAGGTAGACGGTGTAGATCACCGCGTAGCCGATCAGCGAGGCGAAGGTCAGCACCGCGGTGATCACGTTGACCCACAGCACCAGGATCGCCATCGACAGCGCGATCAGCGCCGCGGCGAAGGCCAGCACCTGCCATGGCCGCACCTTGCCGACCACCAGCGGGCGCCACGAGGTGCGCGCCATCTGCGCATCGATCTGCGCATCGAGCAGCTGGTTGATCGCCGCCGCCGCCGAGGCCGCCAGCCAGATGCCGAGGAAGCCGAGCAGGCCGGCACGCAGCTGTTGCAGCGTCGGCATGCCGGGGATGGCCAGGAACATGCCCACCAGCGCGGTGAACACGATCAGCGCCACCACCTTGGGCTTGGTCAGGTCCCAGTAGTCGCGGGCGCGGGCGCTCATGCCGGCTCCGGCGCGCGCAGGCGGGCCAGCAGCGACATCAGCACGAAGCTCAGCGCCACCGCGCCGCCGTTGTGCAGCACCGCCACCTGCAGCGGCAGCGCCAGCTTGACGTTGAGGATGCCGAGCGCCACCTGCGCCGCCACCAGCAGCGCCAGCGCGCCGGCCCAGCCGCGCATGCCCGGCTGCCGGTACAGGCGCCAGGCCAGCCACCACAGGTACAGCGCGGTGGCGACCGCCCACAGCCGGTGCGCGAGCTGGATCGCGATCCGCGCGGCGCCGTCGAGCACGCCGCCCTCGTAGTCCACGCCGATGCCGCGCCACAGGGTGAAGCCCTCGGCGAAATCGTGCGGCGGCCACCACTGGCTGACGCAGCGCGGGAAATTGTCCATCGACCAGCTGCCGCCGCCGCAGGCCAGCGCCGCGTAGTTGGCGCTGACCCAGCCGCCGAGCGCGATCTGCAGGCCCAGCACCGCCATGCCGATGCGCAGCAGCCCCTTCAGCCGCGGCGCGTCGGCCAGGGTGATCGGCCGGTCGGTGGCGCGCCAGGCCATCCATACCAGCAGCGAGAACATCACCAGCGCACCGAGCAGGTGGGCCATCACCACGATCGGCTTGAGCAGCCAGGTCACCGTCCACATGCCGAGCAGGGCCTGGAAGATCACCACCGCCAGGGTCAGCACCGCCGCGCGCGCCAGGTCGATGTTGGACCAGCGCAGCGCGGCCAGCAGCAGGAT
>DNXT01000323.1 GCA_003505795.1 Lysobacteraceae bacterium
GGCGCGCGCCCCTGCAGCCGCTCGCTCAGCGAGGCCGGCGGCGCATCGCTCTCGCGCCGCGCGATCGCCGCGGTCCGGATCTGTTCGACCTCGTCGAGGAATTCCGCCGACACCTGCTCGGCGAGCAGGTCGCCGACCAGCGCGCCGAGCCGGCGCACGTCGTCGCGCAGCGGGATATCGGGCGAAGCAAAGACCAGGCTGCTGCGGTACTCGTTCATCGGAATACGGGGGCCAGGCAGTGGATATCCGGCCAAGCCTAACCGAAGCCGATATTCGCTTCTGCAACCATCGCCCCGCCGCGGCGTGCCGCGCGGCGCCGCCTCCTGCCGGATCGCCCGGTGCTCCCCGCATCGACCGGCGCGGCGGGTTCAGCCCGGCCGTGTGCGGGGACGCTATAATCGCGCCTGCCCGTCGAGGGGCGCTGCGACCGGATGCGTGCGGACCACCCGCAGGCCTGCACACCCTGCAGGCGACGATGCCCGGCCAGGCTCGGCCGGCCTTCACTCCAACGGCGCCCGGAACACGCAGGCCAGTGCCTGCCAATACCGGAGCTTTGCCATGAATGCCGCATTGAAGACCTTCTCGACCGGAGGCGACTACAAGGTCGCCGACATTTCGCTGGCCGACTGGGGCCGCAAGGAACTGGACATCGCCGAGCACGAGATGCCGGGCCTGATGTCGATCCGCCGCAAGTACCAGGCGCAGGCGCCGCTGAAGGGCGTGCGCGTGACCGGCTCGCTGCACATGACCATCCAGACCGCGGTGCTGATCGAGACCCTGAAGGACATCGGCGCGGACGTGCGCTGGGCCTCGTGCAACATCTTCTCGACCCAGGACCATGCCGCCGCGGCGATCGCAGCCACCGGCACGCCGGTGTTCGCCTGGAAGGGCGAGACCCTGGAGGAATACTGGGACTGCACCCTGGACGCGCTGACCTTCACCCTGGCCGACGGCACCCTGACCGGCCCGGAGCTGGTGGTCGACGACGGCGGCGACGTGACCCTGCTGATCCACAAGGGCTATGAGCTCGAAAACGGCAGCAAGTGGGTCGACGAGCCGGCCGCCTCGCACGAGGAGGGCGTGATCAAGGCCCTGCTCAAGCGCGTGGCGGTGGAGCGTCCCGGCTACTGGACCCGCGTGGTCAAGGACTGGAAGGGCGTCTCCGAGGAGACCACCACCGGCGTGCACCGCCTGTACCAGATCGCCGAGGCCGGCAAGCTGCTGGTGCCGGCGATCAACGTCAACGACTCGGTCACCAAGTCCAAGTTCGACAACCTGTACGGCTGCCGCGAGTCGCTGGCCGACGGCCTCAAGCGCGCGATGGACGTGATGCTGGCCGGCAAGGTCGCGGTGGTGTGCGGCTACGGCGACGTCGGCAAGGGCTCGGCGCACTCGCTGCGCGCCTACGGCGCGCGCGTGATCGTCACCGAGATCGACCCGATCTGCGCGCTGCAGGCGGCGATGGAAGGCTTCGAGGTCAACACCGTCGAGGACAGCCTGGGCCAGGCCGACATCTACGTCACCACCACCGGCAACAAGGACATCATCACCCTGGCGCACATGCAGGCGATGAAGGACCAGGCCATCGTCTGCAACATCGGCCACTTCGACAACGAGATCCAGGTCGATGCGCTGTACGCCTCCGGCGCCACCCGCACCAACATCAAGCCGCAGGTGGACAAGTTCACCTTCGCCAACGGCAACAGCATCTTCCTGCTGGCCGAAGGCCGCCTGGTCAACCTCGGCTGCGCCACCGGCCACCCGAGTTTCGTGATGTCCAACTCGTTCTCCAACCAGACCCTGGCGCAGATCGACCTGTGGGCCAACAAGGACGTCTACGAGAAGACCGTCTACCGCCTGCCTAAGCAGCTGGACGAGGAAGTGGCGCGCCTGCACCTGGAGAAGATCGGGGTGAAGCTGACCCGGCTCAGCAAGGAGCAGGCCGACTACCTCGGCGTGCCGGTCGAAGGCCCGTACAAGCCGGACCACTACCGCTACTGACCGGCCTGCCGGGCGTCGCGATGGAATGCAGAACGGGCGCCGCGAGGCGCCCGTTCCGCTTGGCTCGGTGTGGGCAAGGACTCGTGCCGATCGGATTTACCGGCACGGCCCCATCGCGGCCGAAGTCGCTCCGGCGCGATGGCCGCGGCGATCTTCGACCGCGCCGGCCGCGAACTGGCGGCCATCGCCGAGGCCCCGCGCGTGGCGCCGGGATTCGGGCCGGGCGAGCCGGTGCCGTTGTCCTGCCCGGGCGGCGCCTTCGGGGCCGCTTCAGCGTATACGGCCATGCCGCCGCCGCGACGCCGCCGATGGGCTTCGACCCGTGGCACGCGTTCCGCACCGAGGTGGACCAGGCCGCGATCCTCTCGGTGGCCGATGCCATCCAGCAGCGCGGCCTGCAGGCGCCCGGCTATCGCTACATCAACATCAACATCGGCGACGGCTGGTGGCCCAAGCGCCGCGGCGACGGCGGCATCGATATCCGCACCGCGATGTTCCCCGTCGCCACGGCCGGCGACGGCGCCCACGGCTTCCGCGCCTGGACCGACCGGCTGCATGCGCGCGGCTTCAAGGCCGGAGGATGGGACCGACGCCCGGCTGCGCCGAGCGCGCAGCTACGGCCGCCAGTTGGCGTTGTGCTCCCAGAACTCGACCGCGCGGCGGTAGGCATCCCGGTCCAGCGGCACGCCCGAGCCGCCCTCCTCCACGCCGAGCGCGTTGCGCAGCAGGGTGATCGGCGCCATCGGGATCTCCTCCGGCTCGGCGGTGTACAGGCAGCCGACCACGCCCCAGTCGGCATCGATCGGCGACCCCTCCTTCTCCAGCTGCGCGCGGCTGTACAGGATCGGCAGCAGGTAGCCGGCCACCGGCGGCTCCACGCCCTCGAACCAGCGCACCAGCACCGCCAGTTCCTCGCGGGTGCGCGCCTCGTAGGCCGAGCGCAGCAGGTGGCGGTTGCGCTCGGTGATCGGCACGGTCAGGCAGCGCGTGGAGGTCCAGTTGCGGTGCACGTGCAGCCGGCAGAACGGCGCGTAGCCCTCCAGCACCCGCAGCGGCGCCTCCTCGTTGAGGCGCCGCTCGAACGCCTCCGGCGTGCAGTCCTGGATCGCGTTGCGGCGGGCGTCGCGGGGAAACAGCCGGGTACGGGCGAAGCGGGTGAGAACGATCGACATGGAGCGCATAATCGGCAGGGACCGGCGCCAGGGTAGCGCGCCGGCGTTCGCCGCGATTCCCTTTCCCCCCGACAGGCAGGCACGATGGCCACCGATCCGGACTTCATCGACTACATCGCCGAGCAGGCCGGGCTGGGCGCGCGCCTGGCGCACAGGAAGATGTTCGGCGAGTACGCGCTGTATCTGGACGAGAAGGTGGTCGCGTTCGCCTGCGACAACAGCCTGTTCGTGAAGCCGACGCCCGCGGCCGGCCGGCTCGGCCCGTCGCTGCCGCAGCGCCCGCCCTATCCCGGCGCAAAACCCTACCCGGTCGCCGACGAACTGCTCGACGACGGCGACGCCCTGCAGCGCCTGCTGGTGGCGACCGCCGAGCTGCTGCCGGCGCCGAAGCCGAAGAAGGCGGCCAAGGCCGCGCGCGCGAAGAAGAAGCCACAGGCCTGAACGCCGCCGGCGCGGCGCTCACCAGACCAGGTCGTCGGGCA
>DNXT01000322.1:0-1379 GCA_003505795.1 Lysobacteraceae bacterium
CGCGGTCGACCGCCTGGTCGCCGTCCAGTTCCAGCAGCGGATAGGCGCCATGCACCTGCCCGCCGCGCAGCGGGCCGCCGCCGGCCGCCGAGCCGCCCATCATCAGCTGCACGCCGCCCCAGGCATGGTCGGTGCCGTTGCCGTTGCTGTTGAGGGTGCGGCCGAAGTCGCTCATGGTGAAGCTGACCACGTCGTTGAGCGCGCCGACCTCGACCAGCGCCTCGCGGAACGCCGCCAGCGCCGCGCTCACCTGCCCCAGCAGGCGCGGCTGGCCGTTGGCCGACATCTGGTTGTCGTGGGTGTCGAAGCCGCCCATGCCGGCGAAGTAGATCTGCCGGCCGTGGTTGATCGCGCTGCTGCGGCTGGCCTTGATGGTGCGCGCGATCATGCGCAGCTGAGCGGCCAGGCCGTTGTCGGCCGGGAACTCGGTGGCGATGTCGCCGCCGTTGGCCGCGTCCAGCGCCGTGCCCAGGCGGCTGCTGAGGAACATCGCGCTCTCGCCGAGCACCGCGTACTGGTCGGCCATCAGCGGCGCGTAGCTGCGTTCGAGCAGGCCCGCCAGCGCTTCGCGGCGGATGCGGTCGGCGGCGCTGCCGGTCTCGCCGAAGTTGCGCAACGACGCCGGTCCGCTGCTGGCCATGACGTAGGGCGTGATCGCGCTGCCGGTCTGGAACAGGTTGTTGCCCGACAGCGAGATCACCGGCGGCAGCTGGGCGAGTCCGCCGGCATTGGCCGCGCGCAGGCGCTCGCCGGTGCTGCCGCCCCAGCCGGTGGTGGCGCTGGCGCGCTCGGACTCGCCGCGCATCCACAGCCGCTGCTGGTCGTTGTGCGAGAACAGGCTCATCGGCACCCGCTTGCTGTGCGCGACGTATTCGGCCTTGGTGATCGGCTGCACCAGCGTGCCGACGTTGGCCATGAACGCCAGCTCGCCGCGGTCGAACAGCGCCTTCATCCCGGTGCAGGATGGGTGCAGTCCCCAGGCAATGCCGGCGGTGTCGGTGACCGGCAGCAGCGCGTCGCGCGCGATGCCCAGGCCCTGGTTGTTGCCGCTGGCGTCGTACACGCCGCCGCGGCTCTTCAGGTACACGTCGTGCTCGGCCTGCGCGTACGGCACCAGCATGTTGAACGAATCGTTGCCGCCGTACAGGAAGATGCACACCAGCGCCCGGTAGTCACCGGCGGGCGCAGACTGCGCCAGCGCACGGCCGACCAGTTCCAGCTGCGGCAGCGCCGCGGCGACCGCGCCGCCGGCCAGCGCGTACTGGAGTTTGCGGAGGAAATCGCGACGATCGTGGCGGAAGCTCGTTGGCATGGCGGATGTCCCCCTGCTCAGCGCTGGATGACGAATTCGGGCGAGGCCAGCGCCAGCTGCACCAGCG
>DNXT01000322.1:1552-2639 GCA_003505795.1 Lysobacteraceae bacterium
CCAGCGCCAGCTGCACCAGCGAACGCACCCGCTCGGCGCCGGAGCGGTTCTGCGCCTTCAGCTTGTCGAGCATGTCCACCAGCGCGGCCCGGGTTCCGGTCGAGAGCCCGCTGCCGAACAGCAGCGGCGCGATCGAGTCCACCATGCCGCCATGGTCGCCGGCATCGGCCAGCGCCAGCAGCGGGGCGATGTCCAGCACCGGCGCGTTGGTGTGCGCGGCCGGCGCCTCGGCCTTGAAGTTGCCGCAGCCGGCGTCGCAGAGCTGGTTGAAGATGCTGACGAAGGTGGCTTCGTTGTAGAGCTGGAATTCCGGCGCGTGGATCCCCTCGGCGCCGTTGGCGGCCGGCAGGCGGTTGTCGGGCTCGAAGTAGTTGAACACCGACGGGGCGCGCAGCGAATCCTGGGCCAGGGTCGAGTTGAAGTCCCACGAGCCGTTGAAGTTGAAGTAGTACTGGCCGTCGTCGCGCGGCAGGTACCTGGCGTCGAACGCGCGCCACAGCGTGGTGAGCTGGATCAACGGCTCGCGCGCCTTGCCGTAGACGACGTCCGAGGCCGACGGCGGCGTCCGCGCCTCGGCATCGAGCAGGATCGCGCGCAGCACGCGGCCCAGGTTGCCGTCGCTGGCGGTCCAGGCGGCGCTGACGCGGCCGACGTAGGCCGGGCTCGGGTTGCTGGTGACGAAGCGCTGGATCAGCTGGCGACTGATGAACGGCGCGGTGTTCGGATGGGTCGACAGCGCGTCGAGCATCCGGGCCAGGCTGGCGCTGCAGTTGTCGCCCTCGTCGATGACCACGCCGCGGAAGATGGTCTTGGGCCGGTCGTCGTGGAATTCCGGCACGCAGGTCATCGGGCGCGCCTCGTTGTTGGCGCCCCACTTCCAGAAGTTGTCCTTGGTGTTGCCCGGCCAGGTCCAGCCGGTGAGCACGCGTGCCATCGCCGCCACCACCGCCTGGTCGTAGGTTGGCAGCGGCTGGCCGCCGGCGTCGGTCTTGACGCTGAAGTCGGGGTTGCGCTCGACCAGCCCGATCGAGAACAGCTGCATCAGCTCGCGCGCGTAGTTCTCGTCCGGCACCACGTTGATGGTGAT
>DNXT01000319.1 GCA_003505795.1 Lysobacteraceae bacterium
CTGCAGTCGCCGCTGCCGCCGTCCACGCCGCCGGCGCTGGTGCTGCAGGCCGACGCGCTCTCCGGCGAGTACCGGCAGGCGATCACCGCGCTGCAGGTGACCGAGGTGCCCGACGATCTGGAGCCGGCGCTGCGGGAGCTGGACAGCAGCGCACGCGCGATCCATGCGGCGATCCGGCAGAGTCCCGACGCCGGCTTCCTGTTGTCGCAGCTGCAGCGGACCTACGCCAAGCGCCTGGAACTGACCCGGCTGGCCGCGTTCGAGCGGACCGCCCGCCCCACCTGATTGGAGCAACACCATGAGCAAGACGATGATCGAGGGTTTCCTGCTGCTGGCCGGATCGCTGCTGGCGACGCCGCTGTTGGCGCAGAGCACGGTGAACGAGCGCCATCCGCTGGCCGGCGGCGGCCGCGTGGAGATCGAGAACGTCGCCGGCGAGCTGCGCGTGCGCGGCTGGGACCGCGACGAGGTGGAGCTGACCGGCTCGCTCGGCGAAGGGCAGCGGCTGGACGTGCAGAGCAGCCGCAACCGCGTGCAGATGCGGGTGGTCTACCCGCAGGGCCGGCGCTCCGGCGAAGGGGCGCGGCTGGAGTTGCGGGTGCCGCGCGGGGCCGAACTGCAGGCCAGCACGGTGAGTGCGCCGATCGACATCGCCGAGGTGGAGCTGGCACGGGTGCAGGCGCAGGCGGTGAGCGGTTCGATCAAGGCGCAGGGGCGCGCCAGGGAATCGCAGCTGGGCACGGTGAGCGGCGGCATCCAGTCGCGCCTGACGACGCCGCGGCTGCGCGTGGAAACGGTCAGCGGCCGGATCGCCGTGACCGAGGGCGCCAGCGGCGACATCGGCATGGAGACCGTCTCGGGGCAGATCAACGCCACGACCGCGGCGGTGTCGCGCCTGCGCGCCAATACGGTCTCCGGCTCGATCAACGTTTCCAGCTCGGCGCTCGGCGCCGGCGGCAGCATCGCGCTGGAAAGCGTGAGCGGCTCGATTTCGCTGGACCTGCCGCGCAATACCTCGGCCCGGCTCAAGGTCAACACCTTCAGCGGCGACATCGATTCCGATGCCGGCGAGGTGCAGCGGCCGCGCTATGGGCCGGGTCGCAGCCTGGACGCGCAGCTGGGCAGCGGCAATGGCGACGTCACCATCGAATCGCATTCCGGCTCGGTGCGCGTCCAGCGCGGCGGCTGAAGATCAGTCGGTCTTGGCGTCGTCGTTGCGGGCCGCGCCGAGGCGCGAGTTGAGCACTTCGATGCGGCCGCCGGCCTTGCGGAACGCGGCGATGTCGGCAGCGATGCGTTCGCGGCTGAGCGGCTGCGACTTGCCTTCGCGGGCGATGCCGGGCTGGGACTTGGGCTTGGTGGCGCTACGTGCCATGCGGAACTCCTGGTTGGGAAAGGCGAAAGAAGGCATCTCCGCTGGAGACGACCGGAGACGCCGCCGGCCCGTCGCGAACGGGGCCGCGATGCCGGGCTGGCGGACGACAACGGCCCGCCGGATTGCGCCGCGGGCCGCGAGAGGGGATCGGAGAGGGGGCGCACGAGGTGCGCACCTGGCGGAATTTGTGCGCGCCAGCCTAGCGCGTCGGGTGTAGGGAACCGTTAAACGGCGGCGTGGCGCGGCCTCGGGCCCGTTCCAGCGCGGCGATGCCCGGCTTGTTCATGTTCATGCGCCGGATCGCCGGGCCGACCCGGGCGGAGGATGGTGCGTCCACGCGGCGCCCTCCAGGCGGCCCGGCCTGCCGGCCGGTACGCGCTCCGGGCCGTGGCCGCCAGGCATGGGCGGGGTTTCACTCCAGCGCCGCCGGCGTCCCGATCGCGCCCAGGTAGTCCAGCTTGCCGAGCGCCACGCCCTGGTGGCGGAGGATCGCGTAGGCGGTGGTGACGTGGAAGAAGAAGTTCGGCAGCGCGAACTGGGTCAGGTACCCGGTGCTGTCGAAGCCGGCCTGCTGCTTGCCGAAGCGCAGCGTGATCCGGCGGTCGGTGTCCATGCTCGCCGGCTCCACCGAGCGCAGGTAGTCGGCGGTGGCGGCGATGCGTGCCTGCAGTTCGTCGAAACTGCGTTCGGTGTCGTCCATCTTCGGCGCCGGCACGTCCGACAGGCGTTGCACGCTGAGCTTGGCGGTATCGCAGCTGCGCTGGACCTGCGCCGACAGCGGCAGCATGTCGGCGGCCAGCCGCGCGTCGATCAGGATTTCGGGGGCGATGCCCTGCGCCTGGGCATGCGCGCGGGCCTTGTCGAGCAGGTGCGAGAGTTGCTGCAGGCCGTGCAGCAGGACCGGAACGGAGGCCTGGTAACGGGAAAACGGCATGACGGGCTCCAAGGCAAAGCGCCGAGCATAGCGCCGGCGCCGGCCGTGGCCAGGCCAGCGGGCCGGACGCAGCGTTGCGGTGGCGGTGGGTCAGCGTCTGGCTGCGGCGAGCGCCAGTCCCTGGACCACGCCGAACGACGGATCGCCATGGACCAGGCGCGCGGACGCGAAGCTCGCCGCCACCCGTTGCTGGATGTAGCCGGCCCGCGACATGCCGCCGGTCAGGAACACCGCCGCCGGTTCGCGGCCTATGTCCGCGCGCACCTGCGCCAGCAGCTGGTCGAGTTCGCGCAGGTAGGCCGACGCCGCATCGACCAGCGTGTCCGCCTCGATCCCGACCTCCAGGCCGTGCTCGATGAAGCCGAGGTCCTCCCGATGCCGCGGCGCGTCGCTCAGCGCGATCTTGCTGCGTTCGACCGCGCGGTACAGGCGCGCCGTGTTGCCGGTGTCCTGCAGCGCCTGCAGCCGGCGGTCGTAGGGCGCCGGGGCGTCGGCGTAGCGGTGCTGGCGGAAATCGCGCTGGCGGGTCATGTCCTGCACCATCGCCGCCTCCACGTAGTGGTGCGCCGGCACGCGGGTGCTGCCGCGGCCGAACAGCGGCATGTAGCCGGCCAGGCTGAGCGCCAGGTCGATGTCGGTGCCGCCGCGGGCGACGCCCCAGGCGCGATGGACCTCGGGCGCGCCTTCGCCGCCGACGCTGGCGTGGGCGATGTCGGTGGTGCCGCCGCCGATGTCGACCACCACCGCCTCGTGGCGCGCCGGGCTGGCGGCGTGGTAGTGCATC
>DNXT01000320.1:0-7447 GCA_003505795.1 Lysobacteraceae bacterium
ATGGGATTCGCCTGGCTGGCGGCCGAAGCGCTGGCCGGCCGCCCGGCCAACCTGCCTTCGGTCAGCGGGGCCCGCGGCCGGCGCATCCTCGGCGCCATCCATCCGGCCTGAGCGGGCGCGGCCAGGCGGTCAGAAGATGGTCGAGCCGGCCGGCAACGCCTTGAGCGCGGCGATCGCGTCGGCCAGCGCGTCCACTTCCGGATTCTGGAAACCTCCGTGGACCTCGTGCTCGCTGGCGAACAGGCCCTGCTCGAGCAGGTTGACCACGGTCTGGTGCTGGGTCCAGCCGCGCGCCACGGAAATGCGCCGGATGCGGTCCACCAGCATCGGATCGATGTCGCGCAGCACCAGATCGGTCATGTCCTTCCCCGCCAACGGCCCTACCCCCGCCGCCCATCATCGGCAACTCGCGGCGGGCTTTCAATCGCCGGCACCGGCGCGCTTTCGCGCAGGCGCGGCCACAGCCAGGCCAGCAGCAGCAGGGTCGGGATCACGGTCAGCGCGCTGAGCACGAAGAACGTGCTGTAGGAGCTGGCCTCGACCAGGAAGCCGGACACGCCGCCGGCGAACTTGCCCGGCAGGTTGGCCAGCGAGACCAGCAGCGCATACTGGGTGGCGGTGAAGTTGCGGTCGGTCAGCGACGACATGAACGCCACCAGCACCGTGCCGGCGAAGCCCTGGAACAGGTTGTCGGCCGACAGCGCCGCGTAGAACGCCCACAGCTGCCCCGGGTTGTGCGCCATCAGCAGGAACGCCAGATTGGACAGGGCCACGCCCAGCGCCGCCACCAGCAGCATGCGGCGGAAGCCGAACGCCGCCACCGCCGCGCCGCCGGCGAACGCCCCGACGATGCCCATCCACACCCCGAACAGCTTGGAGACCGTGGCGATGTCGCTCTTGGTGAAGCCCGAGTCGAGGTAGAACGGCCCGGCCATCACCCCGATCACCTGGTCCGGGAACTTGTACAGGCCCACGAACAGCAGCAGCGCCAGCCCCAGCGCCAGCCCGTTGCCCGAGAAGAAACTGGAGATCGGCTGCCAGAACGCACCGAGGAAGTCGACCCGGCGCACCACCGTCGACGCCGGCGCCACCGGTTCGCGGCACAGCAGCGTGGTCGCGATCGGCAGCAGCATCAGCGCCGACATCGCCACGTAGGCCCAGGCCCAGCCCTGGAACTGGGCCAGGTACAGCGCACCGGCGCCGCCCAGGATCAGGCCGATCCGGTAGCCCAGCGTGTAGGTCGCCGCCAGCGCCGCCTGCGCCGTGTCCGGGGCGATCTCGATCCGGTAGGCGTCGACCACCGAATCCTGGGTGGCGCCGCAGAGCGAGGCGAACAGCACCCAGCCCACCAGTCCGGCCACGCCCAGCTCGGGCCGCGAGAACGCCAGCGCGAACAGCGCGACCGTCACCCCCAGCTGGGACACCAGCAGCCACGAGCGGCGCCGGCCCAGGAACGCGGTCAGCGGGAACGCATAGCGGTCGATCAACGGCGCCCACAGGAACTTGAGCAGGTAGAAGAAGCTGGCCAGGCTGATCAGGCCGATGCTGCCCAGGTCCAGGCCGACGTCGCGCAGGCGCGTGGACAGGGTCTGCGAGGCGATCAGCAGGAACGGCAGGCCGCTGCCGAAGCCCAGCACCGCCATCGTCGCCGCCGACGGCGTGGCGAAGGCGCGGCGGATCCCGGCCCAGCCCTTGTACGAGGCCTTGGCCGGGGCGGAGGCGGGCTCCGGGCTCACGGCGCGTAGTCCACCGTGAACGGCGCATGGTCGGAGAAACGCTGCGCGCGGTAGATCGAGCAGGCGCGCAGGCGCTCGCGCAGCGCCGGGGTCGCCAGCTGGTAGTCGATCCGCCATCCGACGTTGTTGGCGCGCGCCGCGCCGCGGTTGCTCCACCAGGTGTAGTCCTCGCCGGTCGGGTGCAGCACCCGGTAGGCATCGACCCAGCCGCGGCCGCCGGCGGCGTCGGCCTCGTCCGGCGCGTCGGCGCACAGGCCGTTGAGCCAGTCGCGCTCCGGCGGCAGGCAGCCGGAGTTCTTCTGGTTGGACTTCCAGTTGCGGATGTCCAGCGCCGAGCGGACGATGTTCCAGTCGCCGCACAGCACATAGTCGCGCCCGCTGGCCAGCCACTCGGCCAGGATCGGCCGCAGCCAGTCCATCACCTGGAACTTGTAGCCCTGGCGCAGCTCGCCCGAGGAACCGGACGGAATGTAGAACGAGACCACGCTGAGGTTGCCGAAGCGCGCCTCGATGTAGCGGCCCTCCTCGTCGAACTCGGGCCAGCCCAGCGCGGTGCGCACCTCGTCGGGTTCGCGCCGGCTGTAGATCGCCACGCCGCTGTAGCCCTTCTTGGTGGTGGCGTCGCGGAACCAGGCCCGGTAGCCGGCCGGCAGGAACTCGGGACCGGCCAGCTGGTGCTCCTGTGCCTTGGTCTCCTGCACGCACAGCACGTCGGCGTGCTGCCCGGCGAACCACTCGAAGAAACCCTTGCTGGCGGCCGAGCGCAGGCCGTTGGCGTTGAAGCTGATGATGCGCATGAGAAGCGGGGATTGGGGATTAGGGATTCGTGAAAGCGTACCCCATTCGGTACCCGACACCCTGACCCGTTATGCTTTTGCGAATCCCCAATCCCCAATCGCCAATCCCATGCTTGATCACCGGCAACGCTTCCTGCAGCTGGCCCTGGATGCCGATGCGCTGCGCTTCGGCGAGTTCACGCTCAAGTCCGGCCGGGTCAGCCCCTACTTCTTCAATGCCGGGCGGTTCGACTCGGGCGCGCGCGCCGCCGCGCTGGCGCAGTGCTACGCCGACGCGATCGACGCGGCCGCGCTCGCTGGCTCCATGGGGGAATTCGACCTGGTGTTCGGTCCGGCCTACAAGGGCATCCCGCTGGCGACCGCGCTGGCCTGCGAGTACGCGCGCCGCGGCCGCGACCTGCCGCTGGCCTTCAACCGCAAGGAAGCCAAGGACCATGGCGAGGGCGGCACCTTGATCGGCGCGCCGCTGGCCGGGCGCAAGGTGCTGATCGTCGACGACGTGATCACCGCCGGCACCGCGATCCGCGAGGCGCTGGGCATCATCCGTGCCGCCGGCGGCACCCCGGCGGCGATCGTGGTCGCGCTGGACCGCCAGGAGATCGCCTCCGAGACCGACCGCCGCTCGGCGGCGCAGTCGGTGGCCGCCGAGGCCGGCATCCCGGTGGTGTCGGTGGCCAACCTCGGCGACCTGCTTGCATTCGCCGGCGGAAACCCCGAACTTGTCGGCTTCCGCGAACCGCTGCTGGCCTACCGTGGCCGCTACGGAACCGACCCGGCAAATTGATTGCGGGTGCCTCGCAAGCCCGCACATCCGTGTGCGGGGATTCGAATCGACAGACAGCAGGGGGCTGCCATGACGTCACACCACACCCGCCTGGCCGTGCTGGGCATCGCGCTCGCCACCGCCGTGGCGGCGACGCCGGCCTTGGCCCAGAAGAGCGGCCAGGCCGCCAGCAAGAAGACGCTGTACTGCTGGGACCATAACGGCCAGCGCATCTGCAGCGACACGCTGCCGCCGGAAGCGGTGAACCAGGCGCGCGACGAATTCAACGCCAGGAGCGGCCTGCGCAGCGCCGAGGTGGAACGCGCGCTCAACGCCGACGAGCGCGCCGCCGCCGCGGCCACCGAGGCCCAGCGCAAGGCCGACGAGGCCGCCGAGCAGACCCGCAAGCGCACCGACCAGGCCATGCTGCTGTCGTTCCAGAGCGAGGACGAGCTGCGCCGCGTCTTCAACGAGCGCATCGGCATCATCGACAACAACATCCATACCGCGCGCTACAACGTCACCAGCCTGCGCGAGGGACTGGTGAGCCAGCTGCGCAGCGCCGGCGACCGCGAGCTGGGCGGGCAGAAGGTCGCCGACAAGCTGGCCGGCGAGATCCAGCAGCGCCACCGCGAGCTGCTGTGGCAGCAGCGCCTGCAGGCCAGCTTCGAGCGCCAGCGCGCGGAGCTGGACGGCGAGATCGAGGACATCCTGCAGCGCTACCGGGCGATGAAGGGCACGCCCGCCGCGCCGCCGGCCGGCTGAGCCGGACGCGGCGAAAGGGCAAGGCGACCGCCAGGCCGCCTTGCCCGCATCCCGGTCAGAACTCGATGGTCCGATCGGGCAGCAGGGCCTGCAGCTGGGCATGGAACAGCGCGCGGATCCGCTCCAGCGCCGCGGCGTTCTCCGCCTCGAAGCGCAGCACCAGCACCGGGGTGGTGTTGGAGGCGCGCAGCAGGCCCCAGCCGTCGCTGAAATCGGCGCGCAGGCCGTCGATGGTGGAGATGCGCGCGCCTTCGAACGGGCCGTCCTCCAGGCCGCGGATCGACTCGACGAAGCGCTCCACCAGCGCATGCGCCGAACCGTCCACCGGCAGCTTGATCTCCGGGGTGGACACGCTGTCGGGCAGCTCGGCCAGCACCTCCGAGGGGGTCTCGTCGCGCTGGGCCAGCACTTCGAGCAGGCGCGCGGCGGCGTAGAGGCCGTCGTCGAAGCCGTACCAGCGCTCCTTGAAGAAGAAGTGGCCGCTCATCTCGCCGGCCAGCTCGGCGTCGGTCTCGCGCATCTTGGACTTGATCAGCGAGTGCCCGGTCTTCCACATCATCGGGCTGCCGCCGTGGCGCAGCACGTAGTCGGACAGCTTGCCGGTGCACTTGACGTCGTAGATCACCAGCGCGCCCGGGTTGCGCTGCAGCACGTCGGCGGCGAACAGCATCAGCAGGCGGTCGGGGAACACGACCGCGCCTTCCCTGGTGACCACGCCCAGGCGGTCGGCGTCGCCGTCGAAGGCCAGGCCGAGGTCGGCGTCGAAGCGCTTGACCATCTGCACCAGGTCCTCGAGGTTGTGCGGCTCGCTCGGGTCCGGATGGTGGTTGGGGAAGGTACCGTCGACGTCGCAGTAGAGCGGGATCACCTCGGCGCCGATCGCCTCCAGCGCCCGCAACGCCGCCTGGCAGGTCGCATCGCCCCAGTCGCCGAGGAACTGCAGGAAGCCCTCGTTGTGGATCTCCGTGTCCATCCGCCACAGCGCGACCAGCGCCTGGTCCTGCACCGACAGCGCGGCGAACGCGCCGCCGACGCCGCGCAGGCGCTTGAGCGCGGCCTTGCAGCGGCGCTCCCAGAGCAGGTCCAGGACATTGATCAGGCCCTCCTCGGAGGGCGCCTCCAGCTGCGGCCAGTTGACCCCGAACGCATCGGCGGTGGGCTGCCACTGCAGCCGCTGCGCGGCGCTGGCCGTCTCCAGTTGCAGGTAGCCCTTGATCGGCTCGTCGATGCGCACCCCGTTGAACAGGGTGAAGAACAGGCGGCTGTCGTCCAGCTCCAGTCGCCGGATGCGCAGTTGCGTCAGGTCCATGGGCGTGGTGGAACGAGGGCATTAGGCATTGGAGGCGCGCTGGCTTGCTGTCGAGCGGCCAATCCTGCGCTCGGGGCTAGCGGCCGGGTACGCCCAGGATCGAACGCACCGGGCTTCTGTTTGTGGTTCCGCCTTGGCCTGTTCTCTGCCGGTGGCATCGCTGCTTCCTTACACGCTAATGTCCAGAGCGAGGCGCGCCGTATGCTCGACGGCGTGCGGCATGCGCCACCCGCTCCAAGTCAGGACGGTGGCCTGATCCAGGTCCAGGGGGCTTGAGGGCACCATGTTTTCTTTGATGTGATGTCACGATGAAACCAATGATGGTGTTTGGCCTAGGCCTGTTCTGGACGGTCGGAATCTGCATGGCGAGCGTCGCCGAAGAACCTGGTGTTCCAGAGGGTTCGCCCGGCTGCATGGTGGATGAGGCGACACGTCAGGAGCAACTCCCGTTTTACCCGCCTGACGTGGACGTAACCGGAAAAGTCACCGTTGTTGTCTGGCCGGACAAGACGGGGATGGTCAATCCACCCACGTCGTCGGATCAGTCGGAAGGGCATGCCAGGATCGTCGTGTCCAGTCGCAATCGTCCGCTCGATCGCGCGGCGTTGGATGCGGCAAGAGGCTGGCATTACCAATGCCCTGACGGACTTGCCGACCACAGGCGCTGGGCCAGGGTCGAGATCGACATGTCGCCAGCGACCACCCGGCCTGCACGGCCATCGCCGAAAGCGGCGATCGATTATTTCCCGGAATGGTCCCAAGCGGCCAAGGACGTACGCATTGAGACGACCGTCCGCGACGACACCATCGTTCCCTACGCCTCGTACGCGGACGCGTCGGCTGACCTCAAGGCCGATGCACGTTACGTCAGGAGCGAGCCGGCGAGTGGAGGCTTCGCCTCCTACAGCAGCTGGAACGCCGGGACCCGAACATCCGAAACCTGGTGGCTCCGCAACGACCAAGGCGCTGCTCGCGCCTTGGTCCTGCTGGTCAGGGTCGACTACGAAACCCGGCAGCTGACCTATGGTCTGAACTGCAAGGCCAGCGAGAAGGACTGCAAGGACTTCGCTGGAATAGTGGCGTTGACCCCCGTCAATTTCGCTGTGGATCGCAGATCGGCGACGCCGCCGGGCGCAACACGGTAGCAATCCATTCCCCGACGAGCATCGTCACTGCTTCGAATTTGCAGCGTCCTGTGCGTTGGCGAGGATCTTCAGCATGGAAATCTCGAATCCTCACACGTCGCCGTCGCTGGCCCAGCCCTCGCCGCTGCCGCGCTGCAGGACCCGGTCGTGGTCCAGCACCGCGCCGGCCGGGTGCTCCGGCTGGCCGCGCAGGCGCGCGTAGATCGGGGTGAAGTCCGGCGCGGTGGCCTGCATCAGCTGCTCGAAGCCGTCGATCACGAAGTAGGTCTTCTGGAACGTGTCGATGCGGTAGCGCGTGCGCATGATCCGCTCCAGCCCGAAGCCGATCCGGTTGGGCGCGGCCGACTCCAGCGAATGCAGCGACTCGCCCCTGGAGGAGACGATGCCGGCGCCGTAGATGCGCAGGCCGGCGGGAGTGTCGATCAGGCCGAACTCCACCGTGTACCAGTACAGCCGGGTCAGGTTCTGCAGTGCTTCCGGGCCGATGCCGTGCGCCTTCACCCCGCCGCGGCCGTAGGCCTGCATGTAGTCGGCGAACACCGGGTTCATCAGCAGCGGCACGTGGCCGAACAGGTCGTGGAACAGGTCCGGCTCGGCGATGTAGTCGATCTGCTCGGGGCGGCGGATCCACCAGGTCACCGGGAAGCGGCGGTTGGCCAGGTGCTCGAAGAAATCCAGCTCCGGCAACAGCCCCTCGACCCCGACCAGCGTCCAGCCGGTGGCCGCGCCCAGCACCTCGTTGAGCTGTTCGAAGCGCGGGATGGCGTGGTCGCCCATGCCCATCTCGTCCTGCGCGCGCAGGAACTCGTCGCAGGCACGGCCGACCAGCAGTTCGCGCTGGCGCCGGTACAACGTGCCCCAGGTGGCGTGGTCGTCGGCGCTGTAGCTGTCCCACGGCTGCTGTATCTGCGCGGTGGCGTAGACCGGCACGT
>DNXT01000320.1:7639-7990 GCA_003505795.1 Lysobacteraceae bacterium
CGGTGGCGTAGACCGGCACGTAGCCCTTGTCGGTGAGCTGGTTCTCGATGCGGCGGGGAACGGCATTCATCGGCGGGGCTCCGGAACGGATCGGGTCGCGCCCACGATAGCGGCGCGGCCGGGCAACAGGCTTGCGAAGTTGCGCTGCAGGCGCCGATGGACGCAATATTGTTGCGCAATCAATTGATGCTACGCAGCATATGGCCGCTTCCATCCCGCTCGACCGCACGGATCTTCGTCTGCTCGCCTTGCTGCAGACCCAGGGCCGCACCAGCAACGCCGATCTCGCCGCGCAGATCAACCTGTCCGCCTCGGCCTGCCTGCGCCGCACCCAGCGGCTGGAGGCGGCGG
>DNXT01000229.1 GCA_003505795.1 Lysobacteraceae bacterium
TGCCAGGCCCGCACGATCGGCGCACAGCCGGCCGCCTGCACCGCCACCAGCCGCGGCAGCGGGCGCGCGGGATCGACCCAGCCCAGCGCCTGCAATTCCTTGAACGCCTTGTGGATCCCGATCAGGCCGACGCCGCCGCCGGTCGGATAGAGGATCACGTCGGGCAGCCGCCAGCCGAACTGCTCGGCCAGCTCCAGCCCCATGGTCTTCTTGCCCTCGATCCGGTACGGCTCCTTCAGCGTGGAGGCGTCGAACAGTCCCTGCGCGGCCACGGCCTGCGCCACCATCCGGCCGGCATCGCTGATCAGGCCGTCGACCAGGAACAGGCGCGCGCCCGCCGCGGCGACCTCGTTGCGGGTGATCAGCGGCGCGTCCTGCGGCATCACGATGGTGGCCTCGATGCCGGCACGCGCGGCGTACAGCGCCCAGGCGGCGCCGGCGTTGCCGTTGGTCGGCATCGCCAGCCGGCTCACGCCGAGCTCCTTCGCCCTGGAGACGCCGACCGCGGCACCGCGCGCCTTGAACGAGCCGGTCGGGATCACGCCCTCGTCCTTCATCCACAGGTCACCGATGCCCAGGGCCGCGCCCAGCGCCGGCAGCGGCAGCAGCGGGGTCATGCCCTCGCCCAGCGTCACCACGTGCGCGGGATCGGCCACCGGCAGCAGCTCGTGGTAGCGCCACAACGTGGGCGGCCGCGCCAGCAGGTCGGCCGGCAGGCCCGCCGCTACCGCCGGGCTGGCGGCCGCGTCGAGGTCCTGCGGCTCGTCGTCCAGCGGCCACGACGCGCCGTCCAGCAGCACGGTGAGCGCGTTGCGCACTTCCACGCGCTGCTGCAGCAGCCGGCTCTGCGCGGTGCGCCGGCTTTCCAGGTTCTGCTCGGCCTCGCGCACTTCCAGGCGCGAGACGTCGCCGGCGTCGAACTGGGCCTGGATCAGCTGCCGGGTCCGTTGCAGCCGGGCCAGGTCGGCTGCGCCGGCGGCGATGCTCTGGTTGAGGTAGGCCAGTTGCCAGTAGTCGTTGCAGACCTCGCCGACCAGCGCCAGCACGGTGTTCTCGCGATCCTCCCCGGTGGCCTCGGCTTCCCAGCGGGCGGCGTCGCGCTGTGCGCGCAGCTTGCCCCACAGGTCGATTTCCCAGCTCAGCGACACGCTGGCGCTGCTCGACCTCTGCACCTCGTCGTGGCGGTCGACCGCACGGCTGCCGGACTGGCCGACGTTGCCGCCCAGGCTCGGCCACAGCTCGGTCGCGGCCAGCCCGGCCTGCAGCCGTGCCTGGCGCAGGCGCAGGCCGGCCGCGGCGAGGTCCGAATTGACCGCCAGCGCCTGTTCGACGATGCGGTCCAGGCGCGGGTCGCCGAACCCGCGCCACCACGCGTCGGCGGCAACGTCGTGCGCGGGATAGGTCGCCTGCTGGGAGAGCCGTTCGGTGGCGGGATCGGTTGCGCGGGCGCCATCGCCGTAGCCGACCGGCACCTCGATCGGCGCGGCCCGGTAGCTGCCGGTGCTGACGCAACCGGACAGCGCGCCGAGCAGTGCCAGCGCCAGCGCGGCGGAGCGCAGGGGAGGGATCGTGTTCATTCGCGCGCCAGCGCCTCCACGGGATCGAGTTGCGCGGCGTTGCGCGCGGGCAGGAAGCCGAACACCACGCCGATCAGGCTGGAGCAGGCGAAGGCGGCGACGATCGAGCCGGTCGAGAAGATCATGCTGAAGCTGCCGCCGGTCGCGGCGAACACCTGGCCCAGCGCCAGCGCCAGCGCCACGCCGAGCAGGCCGCCGAGCAGGCATACCAGCACCGCCTCGATCAGGAACTGCTGCATGATGTCGCTCTGGCGCGCGCCCACCGCCATGCGCACGCCGATCTCGCGGGTGCGCTCGGTGACCGAGACCAGCATGATGTTCATCACCCCGATGCCGCCGACCACCAGCGCGATCGCCGCGATCGCGCCGATCATCAGGGTCATGGTCCGGGTGGTCTGCTCGATGGTCTCGCGGATCTCGGCGCTGTTGCTGAGGAAGAAGTCCTCGGTGCCGTGGCGCAGCTTGAGCAGGCGCGTGAGCGCCTGTTCGGCCGCGTCCATCGGCGTGTCGTCGGAGACCCGCACGGTGATGCTGGACACGTAGCTCTGCCCGAGCATGCGCGACATCGCCGTGGTGTAGGGCACCCAGACGCTCAGCGACGAACTGCTGCCGAAACCGGTGGTCTGCTTCTGCACGACGCCGACCACCCGCACCGGCACGTTGCCGAGCAGGATCACCTTGCCGATCGGGTCGACGTTGCCGCTGCCGAAGAACTGGCTGCGGGTGTTCTGGTCGATCACCGCCACCTGTTCGATGCCCGATACCGACCCGGCGCCGAACAGCGCGCCCTGCGCCAGCTTCAGGCCCTTGACCCGGAAGTACTGCTCGCCGACGCCGCTGACCTGCGCGCTGGCCGACTGGTTGCCGTAGCGCGCGGTCACCGAGGTGGACACGTTGGGCGTGGCGCTGTCGACGTAGCTCTGCCGTGCGAGCGCGCCGGCGTCGGCGGCCTTGAGCGTCTGCACCCGGCCCGAGCGCATGTCGCCGAAGCCGCTGCCCGGGTACACCTCGATGGTGTTGGTGCCCAGCGCGGAGATGTTGGACAGGATCTGCTGCTGCGAACCGTTGCCCAGCGCCACCACCGACACCACCGAGGCGATGCCGATGATGATGCCGAGCATGGTCAGGAAGGTACGCAGGCGGTGTGCGTTCATCGCCAGCAGCGCCATGCGGAACGCCTCGGTGAAGCGGTCGCGCGCGCCCTGCCAGGCGCTGCCGGCGGTCTGCGGGGCGTCCTTGCGGCGCTGCGCGCGATGCGCCTGCCCACCGTCGCTGGCGCGGTCGGCGATGATCTGGCCGTCGCGGATCTCGATGATGCGCTGCGCGTGCCGGGCCACGGACATGTCGTGGGTGACGATGATGATGGTGTGGCCCTCGGCATGCAGCTCGCCGAGGATCGCCATCACTTCCTCGCCGGAGCGGGTATCCAGCGCGCCGGTCGGCTCGTCGGCCAGGATCACCTCGCCGCCGTTCATCAGCGCGCGCGCGATCGACACGCGCTGCTGCTGGCCGCC
>DNXT01000382.1 GCA_003505795.1 Lysobacteraceae bacterium
GCTGGCCTCGGCCGGCATCGTCGGCGCCAGCGTCAGCGACATCGTCAGCGGCGGCCGCACCCTGTGGCGGCTGCGGGTGAACGCGCGCGACCACGCCAGCGCCTCGGAACTGGCCAGCCGCATCGCCGGTCTGGGATTCGGGCGGCCGCAGATCGTCGCCAACTGAGGCATCCGGCGGCCGGCGCCGGCCGCCATGGCCCCAAGGGCCTGTCGAGATTCCCGGCGCGCGCAGGCGCGGCCCCCGGGGTTGGGCCCTGCAGGCCCGACCCGGCCTGCCCGGAATCTCAACAGACCCTACAATGCCGGTCTTGTCATCGCGTGGCCGCGGCCACGTGCGTCTTTCCCACCCTGGATCCCCGACCGCTCCAGGGTCTTCAGGAGTCGTTTCCAAGATGAAATCCCGTTTTGTCGTCGCCGCCCTGGCCACGTTCGCTTTCGGCCTGGTATCGGCGCAGGCGCCGCTGCCGCAGCCCGCGTCCGCCCCGGCCGCCGCCGCTCCCTCGGTCCCGGTTCCGCCGGCACCGGCGCCGGCGGTGTCCAAGTCGTGGATCCTGATGGACTACGCCACCGGCCAGGTGCTGGCGGGCGAGAACATCCACGCGCACCTGGCGCCGGCGAGCATGACCAAGGTGATGACCTCCTACGTGATCGCCGCGGAGATCAACAACGGCAAGGTCGGTCGCGACGACCAGGTCATGATGAGCGAGAACGCCTGGCGCAAGGGCGGCGCCCGCACCGACGGCAGCTACAGCGGCTTCCCGGTCAACCAGACCGCGCGCCTGGAGGACATGGAGCGCGGCATGGTGGTGCAGTCGGGCAACGACGCCGCGATCGCGCTGGCCGAGCACGTGGCCGGCAGCGAGGATGCGTTCGCCGCGCTGATGAACAGCTACGCCCAGCGCATCGGCATGAAGGACTCCAACTTCGTCGATGCCACCGGCCTGTCCGCCGACGGCCACTACTCCAGCGCCTACGACATGGCCCTGCTCGGCCGCGCGCTGGTGCGCGACTACCCGGAGACCTACGCCTACAACAAGATCAAGGAACTGACGGTCAACGGCATCAAGCAGCCGAACCGCAACCTGCTGCTGTGGCGCGACGCCAGCGTGGACGGCATCAAGACCGGGCATACCTCCGAGGCCGGCTACTGCATCATGAATTCGGCCAAGCGCGGCGACCAGCGCCTGATCAGCGTGATCATGGGCGACGTGTCCGAGCGCCAGCGCGCCGACGACAGCCTGGCGCTGCTGAACTGGGGTTTCCGCTTCTTCGAGACCCACCGCCTGTACGAGCCGGGCAAGGTCGTGGTCGAGCAGAAGGTGTGGAAGGGCAAGGCCGACAAGGTCCAGCTCGGCGTGGCGCAGGCGCTGCTGGTCGGCGTCCAGCGCGGCCGCTACAACGACCTGAAGCCGAGCATCGAGGTCGCCAAGAACCTGGAGGCCCCGATCAAGCAGGGCCAGCAGGTCGGCACGGTCAAGGTCAGCCTGGACGGCAAGGTCGTCGCGCAGGCGCCGCTGGTGGCGGTGGCCGCGGTCGAGGAAGCCGGCTTCTTCAAGCGGCTGTGGGACAGCTTCTGGATGTGGTGGAAGTCTGAGTGAGCGACGAAAAAAGCCGGCGTTCGCCGGCTTTTTTCTTGGGATTCGGGATTCGGGATTCGTAGATCCCGCTGCTTTTACGAATCCCGAATCCCCAATCCCGAATCCCCGCCTTCAAAGCATCCGGCTGATGGTGAAGCTGCCGTACACCGGCAGGTCCTTCTGGGCGTCGAATTCGCGGGTGCGGTGGTAGCGGGCGATGGCGAACTTCCACTTGCCGCGCATCACCGCCAGGCCATAGCCGATGTCGGCCACGAACGGGCGCTTGTCGACGCTGTGGCTGTTGCGGAAGGTGTTGCCGTCGAGGGTGATGTCGCGCACCACCCAGCGGCCGTCGGTGGTCAGGAACAGGTGCGCCGACCAGCCGCTCGGCCGGCCGTGCAGGCTCGGCGCCGTGTTCTCGCCGGCCGGGCGGGTCGGGGTGCTGCCGAAGTCGTCCGGCAGCTTCCAGCCGAAGCGCACTTCGCCGCCGACGTTCAGGTGGGTGGCGCGGTTGCCGAGCGCACCGCCCCAGTGGCTGATGAAGTCCCAGCCCCAGCCGTCGGCGTTGACCGACGCATCGCCCGGCCAGCGCCGCATGCGCTCGTGCACCAGGTTGAGCAGCGGCTCGTTGTGCAGCTGGTTGCCCCAGCCCTGGAACTTCTCGTCGCCGAGCAGGTCGTGGATGGCGTCCTGCGCCTCCTCGGCGAACGACCAGGGCCCGACCACGCCGATCTGCAGCTGGGTGGTGCGCAGGTGGTCGTCGTTGCGCGCGTTGTAGCCGAAGCTCGCCATCAGGATGCCGGCGTAGGGGCGGTCGTCGGGGATCACGTCGCGGCGGGTGAAGTCGGTGGGCGTGTAGATGCCCTGGCCGAGCGAGAACACCATGTTCTGCTGGTCGAATTCGCCCGGGTGCAGGCGCTCCAGGTGCCGGTTCACCCAGCGCGCCAGACGCGGCAGGCAGGGATCGTCGGTGTAGTCGGCCAGGTTGGGCGAGACCAGGGTGAGCACGGCGCCGTTGGTATAGCCCTGGTCCTGGTCCTTGCCGCCGAACAGGTCGTTGTCGACGCGGAAGTTGACCGCCGGGGGAGTCTGGCTGAGCCGGCTTTCCTGGCATTGTTCGGCGGCTCTTCCGATCGGGGCGTGGCCGGCCAGGGCCGTCAGTAGCAGGGCGGACAGCGTACGCAGTGCGGGCATGGGGTTTCCTGCGGAAGGGATGGGGTGAAGATGCCTGTGGCGGCGGCTGCGACATGTGAATGCGAGCCGGCTGGGCGAAATGTTAAATGCGGGGCGTGCACGGCGCGACGCCACCGGCGTTTCACATCGTTGCAGGCGCAACTTCGGCCTGATCGTGAATGTAGTGTGATCGGGCGTGGCGATACCGTATCATCGTGCGCGGAACACACGTTCCTGGGAACCGGGTTCCTGGCAGGAGCCTTCTTCAACCAACGGATCGCGCCTTCGAGCTGGCGCAGGTGCTAGGGGAATCAAAAAAATGAGCAGGAACATCTCCGTCCAGGCCGCACTGGCCACCAGTGTGCTGGGCATGGTGCTGGCGACCGCCAGTGCGCCGGCATCGGCCGGTTTCAAGGATGCCTTCACCAAGAAGGGCACGGCGCAGGAGCAGCGCAAGCAGGCTGAAGCCGAAATCCCGACGTGCAACAAGAATCTCGGCAGCATCTCGATCATCGAGCCGGAAGACGCCGTCAACTGGTGGACCGGGCAGCAGCTGCCGGCACCGTCCAAGCTGATCAAGGTGTTCGTCAACCGTTCGCGCTGCTTCACCCTGGTCGACCGCGGCGCCGGCATGGCGGCGGCGCAGTACGAGCGCGGCCTGGCCGCCAGCGGTGACCTGCGCGCCAAGTCCAACCTCGGCAAGGGCCAGATCAAGGCGGCCGACTACGTGATGGTGCCGGACCTGATCTCGCAGAACAGCAATGCCGGCGGCAACGCCGTCGGCGGCCTGCTGGGCGGCCTGGTCGGCGGCAAGGCCGGCGCGCTGCTGGGCGGCATCAACATGAAGAGCAAGACCGCCGACGTCACCCTGACCATCACCGACGTGCGCTCCTCGGAGCAGGTCGCGATGGCCGAGGGCAACGCCAAGAAGACCGACCTGGGCTGGGGCGCCAGCGGCGGCCTGTTCTCCGGCAGCGGCTTCGGCGCGATGGGGGCCGGCGGCTATGCCAACACCGAGATCGGCCAGGTGATCACGCTGGCCTACCTGCAGGCCTACACCGACATCGTCACCCAGCTCGGCGGCCTGTCCGGCAACGCCGCGGCGTCGAACGTGCAGCAGGCCGTGACCGTGACCAAGCCGGGGCGCCTGCTGGCCAATGCCAAGGGCACCGGCGCGGCGGTGCGCAGCCTGGATCCGGGCATGATGCTGTACCCGACCGGCAACAAGGAAGGCGTGATGTGGGAGGTCGAGGACGAGATGGGCAACAAGGGCTGGGTGTCCTCCACCCTGGTGGAACTGTCCAAGTAAGCCCGGCGTTGCCGTCGCTTCCTCCAGAAGGGCCGCATCCGCGGCCCTTCTGCGTTCCGGGCGCGGGCTTGGGTTTGGCCGGGCGCGGCCCGATAATGGCGGGCATGGAAATCAAGTCCGACAACCCAGAACACGGCTTCCAGTTCCCCGGCACCTTCGAGCTCAGCGCCATGGGTGCGGCCGACAAGGGGCTGGAGACCGAGCTTCCGCGCCTGCTGGCCGGCGCCGGCGTGGAACTGCTGGAGGAGCAGGTCAGCTGGAAGCATTCGTCCAACGGCAAGTACGTGTCGGTCCGGATCGGCTTCCGCGCCGCCTCGCGCGAACAGTACGACGCCGCGCACCGGGTGCTGCGCGACCATCCGGAAGTGAAGTGGACGCTGTAGCCGCCGCCGTGGCGCCGGCCGTCGTCCGCCGGCTCGGGCGCCAGCCCTACGCGCCGGTGTGGCACGCGATGCAGCGCTTCACCGATGCGCGCGGCGAGGACACCGCCGACGAGCTGTGGGTGGTCGAACACGAGCCGGTGTTCACCCTGGGCCAGGCCGGCAAGGACGAGCACGTGCTGGCGCCGGGCGAGATCCCGGTCATCCACGTCGACCGCGGCGGCCAGGTCACCTACCACGGGCCGGGCCAGATCGTGGTCTATCCGCTGCTGGACCTGCGCCGGCTGAAAATCGGCGTGCGCGACTACGTGTGCAGGATCGAACAGGCCATCATCGACACGCTCGCCGACTGGAACATCGGCGCGGCGCGGCGCGAGGGCGCCCCCGGCGTGTACGTCGCCGACGCCAAGATCGCCGCGCTCGGCATCCGGGTACGGCGCGGCTGCACGTTCCACGGGCTGTCGTTCAACGTGGCGATGGACCTGGAGCCGTTCCAGCGGATCAATCCCTGCGGCTACCAGGGGCTGCGGGTCACCTCGGTGCTAGACTTGGGCGGCCCTTCCAGCATGGAAGCCGTGCAGCGCGTGCTGCTGGACCAGCTGGCCCGGCAGTTCGGCGTCGAACTGCGCGCGTGCTCCGAATTGCCCGACCTTGCCGACGCGGCCTGACCGCGCAGACCACGCCATGACCCAGCCCATTACCCGCTCCATCCCCCTGCAGGTCGTCTCCACCGACGGCGCCGCGCCGGCGACGCTGCAGACCGGCGCCAAGCAGCTGGGCGGGGACAAGATCAACCGCTCGCCGGTGCAGTTCGCCGACGTGCCGGTGCTGCGCAAGCCGTCGTGGATCCGGGTGCGGATCCCGTCCGGCAACGCGGTGCAGAACCTCAAGGCCAAGCTGCGCGAGAACCGCCTGGTGACGGTCTGCGAGGAGGCCAGCTGCCCGAACATCCACGAATGCTTCGGCCACGGCACCGCCACCTTCATGATCCTCGGCGAGGTCTGCACCCGCCGCTGCTCGTTCTGCGACGTCGCCCACGGCCGGCCCAAGCCGCCGGACGCCAACGAGCCGGCCAGCCTCGGCAACACCGTCGCCGACATGGGCCTGAAGTACGTGGTGGTCACCAGCGTCGACCGCGACGACCTGCGCGACGGCGGCGCCCAGCACTTCGTCGACTGCATCGCCGCGATCCGCGAGCGTTCGCCCGGCACCCGCATCGAGATCCTCACGCCCGACTTCCGCGGCAAGGGCCGCATGGAGCGCGCGCTGGAGATCATGGCGCAGAACCCGCCGGACGTGTTCAACCACAACATCGAGACCGTGCCGGACCTGTACCGCAACGTGCGCCCGGGTGCCGACTACCAGTGGTCGCTGACCCTGCTCAAGCAGTTCAAGGCGCAGCATCCGTCGATCCCGACCAAGTCCGGCATCATGCTCGGCCTCGGCGAGACCCTGGAGCAGGTGCGCGCCACCCTGCGCGATCTGCGCGCGCACGACGTCGACATGATCACCATCGGCCAGTACCTGCAGCCGACCGCGCACCACCACCCGGTGATGCACTACTGGTCGCCGGAGGACTACAAGGCGCTGGAGGTCTACGGCTACGAGCTGGGCTTCAGCCACGTCGCGTCCGGTCCGATGGTGCGTTCGTCCTACCACGCCGACCGGCAGGCCGCCGGCGCCGGCGTCGCCGCCTGATCGCGCCGGGCGACGCCTTCCGGGCGGCAGATCGGAAGAGT